>NZ_CAWNMS010000042.1:0-42497 GCF_963875605.1 Vibrio sp. V04_P4A5T148 | reverse complement strand
GATCTTAAGTTTAATTTCATTTTTGTTATTTATTAAGCACTTAATTTGCTGGCTTAATCATGTTTTTGTGTGAGATATTGAAAGGGATAATAAACGCTCATTTACTTGATGAAATTTTTATTTCAGGGTTAAATGATGATTTCAACAATGCTGGTTATTTTTACTAATAGTATTAAGTAACTTATCAACATTTATTGTTGATTGTTTTAGTGTAAGTAAAAATATATTTTTATTTTCACTTAACTTTTTAATAGGTAGGTAGTATGTCTGTGAGATAAATGAGGTCATCTACAATATTAATTATAGATAATTTCATTTTTGGCATTAACACTATGTTTAATCTAGCTAATAATATTGATTAAATTATTAGCTAGAATGACTTAACGCTAAGCGATGAGATCGTTTTTCCAGCTTTGAGCGATGAAATCAATGAATTGGCGAACCAATGGGGTTTGATAGCTACGAGAAAGATACACAGCCCATAGTGCGCTGCTTGGGCTGTGAAACTCTGGCAAAACGCGTACTAGTGTTCCTGAGGCGATAAAGACATTTGCAAGATCGCATGGTAGCCGTACGATGCCTTTGTGATGTAGGGCAGCACGGCATAAAATTTCCATATCATTAGCGCGGATGTTGCCATTCACGGTGACAGAGAGCTGTTCATTGTCTTTAACCACATCCCACTTGTTATTACTCATGTGTACAAAGCAGTTGTGCTGGGTTAAGTCATTGGGTGTATTGATAGGAGGGTGTTGGTTGAGATAGCTAGGGGAAGCGCATATGACGGTGCCGACGCTCATTAAACGGCGAGCGATGAGCGTATCATCCGGCTGTTGGGTAAAACGCAGGGCAATATCCACGCGTTCATCGACCAGTTGTGAAAGGCGATCTGAAGCGACAATGTCAATTAACACATTGGGGTGTCGTTGCGTGAAGTCTTCAACAACGGCCAATAACATGTTTTGAGCAAGGCCTATCGGCGCGGCAATGCGAATGGTACCGTTTAAGAGTTGTGACTGTTCCAACGCCCGTGTTTCAAGTTCGGCAGTTTGGTGCAAAATTTGTTCGCAACGGATTAAAGCCTCTTCACCGGCGGTGGTTAGGCTGACTTTGCGTGTCGTGCGGTGCAGTAACCTCTGCTTTAACCAATCCTCAACTTCTTGGACATGACGTGACACTTGTAATCGACTTAAGCTCAAGTTGTCTGCGGCTTTGGTAAAACTGGCAGTATTTGCCACTTCGATAAAACTGCGCATGGCGGTTAGTCTGTCCATGGTAGGCCTTTATTAGATACGAATATTGATACAATCTACATCATTTTTGAGTGTTTTTCCTCCTTCGTTTAACTACTAGACTACAATTGTTGTCGAGAAACAGAAACCGAATGAGGAAATAAATTATGAAAATTGCAGTATTAGGCGCATCAGGTTGGATTGGTAGTCACATTGTCAATGAAGCAAAAGCACGGGGCCACGAGGTGATCGCGTTAGTGCGTGATTCAAGTAAAGTCGATGCTGAAGGTGTTAGCGTTCAACTATTTGACTTACAACAGCCTTTGTCAAAAATTAGCGCTGCGTTAGCTGGTGTTGATGTCGTGATCGCTTCTATCGGCGGACGTGCAGCTGGCAACCACGATATTGTTGCAGCTACAGCGCAAAAACTGCTGTCAGATCTACCGCAAGTGGGTGTGGATCGCCTACTGTGGGTTGGTGGTGCGGGTTCATTGGAAGTCGCTCCCGGTATCAAATTGGTGACCGTAGAAGGTTTCCCTGAAGAGTACAAAGGGGAAGCATTAGCGCAAGGCGAAGCGTTGGATCTCTTCCGTGCGAGTACAAGCAAGGTTAATTGGACATTTGTTAGCCCGGCCGCTGAGATTTTTCCGGGTGAGAAACAAGGTGCTTACCGTGTGGGCGGTGACGCTCTATTGTCTGATGCTGAAGGTAACAGCAAAATCTCAGTCAGTGACTATGCCCTCGCGATGATCGATGAGTTAGAAAGTGCCGCTCACCCTCGTCAACGTATTGGTGTTGCTTACTGATACCAGACCGATAGATCCATTTGGCTATTCTCTTGATCGAAAATTGCTGATAACGTGAACGAAGTAATGCTCTCTATGGGCATTACTTTTCTTTGTTTCGCTTATAGGCATTTTAATGGAAATGTTCAGTAGTACGGCGCTTATCGCCATGTTTCTTATTTTCTTGGGTTCATTTGTGCAAACGGCGATTGGTTTTGGTTTAGCGATCGTCGCAGCGCCCTTGCTGTTCTTGATCTCCGCCGATTACGTTCCTGCCCCCATTTGTATCGTGGCGCTGTTTATTTCTATCTTGAACGCCTTAAAGCATCGCTCGAACATTGAGCTCGGCGGTTTAAAAATGGCGCTGATTGGTCGCGTTCCCGGTTCAATTGCGGGCGGTATCCTTCTGGTTTTAGTCTCGACGGATGTACTGGCGTTATGGCTTGGTTTATTGGTGTTATTTGCCGTGGCTGTTAGTTTATTGCCGTATCGCATCGAACCTACCCCGATAAAAATGGGTATTGCGGGTTTTTTCTCCGGCTTCTTTGGCACCAGTTCCGCGATTGGTGGGCCGCCGATGGCGTTGATCCTACAGCATCAAGAAGCGAATCAGTTGCGTGGTAATCTTTCGGCATTTTTTGTGTTTAGCTCGATTATCTCTTTGATCATTCAAATACCGGCAGGTTTTCTGACGTTGCATCATTTATGGATAACGATTCCGCTTATCCCCTCAGCTTGGTTGGGCTATAAGTTGGCGATGATGACCACGCAATCACTGCCCAAAGATAACATCCGTTTCGCTGCGTTGCTGCTTTGTACGATAAGCGGCGTTACGGCGGTATGGCATGGTTTAGCCTAGCGTTAATCTTCCGTTCAGGTCATGCAATGATACTGAAAGGGTTTATGGATCTATTTTGTACGGAGTAGTAGTGATGAGAACAATCGGCAATATTATTTGGTTTTTACTGGGCGGAGTGTTTATGGGGCTCGCTTGGTGGTTTTTTGGTCTCCTTGCCTTTATCAGCATTATTGGCATTCCATGGGGGCGTGCTTGCTTTGTTATCGGTAACTTTTCGTTTTTTCCTTTTGGACAAGAGGCGATTTCCCGTGATGAATTGACCAATCAGCAAGATATTGGTACCAGCCCATTTGGCTTAATCGGCAATGTGATTTGGTTTGTTTTCGCTGGTTTTTGGTTAGCCGTTGGTCATATTTTATCGGCGGTGGGGTGTTTTATTACCATCATTGGCATCCCTTTCGCACTACAGCATTTGAAACTCGCGGTTATTTCTTTGGCTCCGATTGGTAAAACCATCGTCCCGAAAGAAGAGGCGGCGAGAGCTCGCTATTCTTCTTATCGTTAATATAGGTTTTGTTTTTTGCTCCTTTTCTCTCGTGTTGCTCTCTCAGTGACGAGGGGAAGGGGGCATCTTGCCAACGCGATTAATACGCTTTAATCCCAAACTCTCGCAGTTTTCTGGGCAGAATGTCATCTAACTGCGCAATGTCTTGCGGGTGAATATTAATCAGAGCAAAGCCGTGATCGTGGTAAATGGCTTGAGTTTGTAAGCGCGTTTTTTCGTCGGTTGCGCCATTATCTGAACCCCAATATTGTAAATAGACTTTCCCTGTTGGCAGATAAAAATCGCACATCACATCAGCTTCTATCGGCAACTGACGCTCATAAGCGTGGACGACGCCCGCCAAATAGAGCCAATTATCGATCAATAATTCGCCGGTTGAGCGAACATAGTGGCCGTCTAAGGTGCGATGTTTTGCCTCAAATTTTTGGCGAAAGTTGGACAATGATTTATCGGTCGATTGGCTGTGAGCCTCTTGCCCTAAAAATTCGACGATGGATTGTTTCAAACGTTTATTGCGCGTCACCGTATCATGCCAAACAACAAATAATTGCTCAGAAGCTTTGTCTTCACGTTGCTGGGCGCCTGCTCTGAGCCCAGCCTCCGTTACTTGCCAGCCTTTTTCTGTTTTAGATATCCAGCCTAACTCACTCAATAGTTGATTTATTTTTTTTGGGTTGAGCCTGAAATGATCGCCAAGCTGAGTGGCACTTAACGTCTTTCCGCTGGTGGCTTGTGTGTCGACGAGCAAGTTTTCCGGCCAGACAATAAATTGGCCATATTGCGTGTGCTGGGCGTATTCGCCGCCAAATTTTGCTCCCAGTTCTGTTAATACCCACTTGTTGTCGAAGCGGTTAATGTACCCTGCTTTTTGGAGGTTACTGAATAGTTGTTTAGCGTCGGTATTGCGCAATTTAGCCAGTGCCGAGGTTGAATGTTTTTCTACCATCGTTCTCTCCTATCCCTCTTGAAATCGATCCAACAGATTGATATCCCTACCTTACTTGAATTTTTAATAAATGACAGTGTGAGTGCATGAGATCGTTTTTAAAAAACAGAGTGATTTGAGTGAATAATGCTTTTATTAGTATCTTAAATTGAATCAGTGAAGTTCATTATTGGATCTATTTGTTCTAAATAAAAAACAATAAGATGTTATTACTTCGAACAATGAATGAAAGGTAAACACAATGACAATTTCAAAACCGTTGATAACGGGTTTTTTGCTAGCAAGCACTTCTTTCTCAAGCTTAGCCGCATTGACGTTTCAAACCTACAACCCAGGAGAAAATGGAGTCTTTCCAGTCAGCTCAACACTGATTAGTGGTGAGAAACAAGCGATTTTAATTGATGCTCAGTTTGGTACAAAAGATGGCCAAGCTTTAGTGGACATGATTAAGCAGTCAGGTAAAGAACTTAAGGCCATCTATATTAGCGCTGGTGATCCTGATTATTATTTTGGTCTAGAACCGTTGGTTGCGGCGTTTCCTAACGTTGATGTTTTAGCAAGCCAAGCGATTGTTGAGCATATCAAGTCGACGAAAGACGCTAAGCTACAGTTTTGGGGCCCGATACTAGGAGAGAGTGCGCCAAATAAAATTATTGTCCCTAAGATTTTTGACCATCACGAGTTTTCATTAGAAGGTGATAAGATCGAAGTGAAAGAGCTTAATACACATCAAGCTTACTTATGGGTGCCTTCTGAGAAAACGATTGTCGGTGGTGTAGCGGTTGTCTCTGGTATGCATGTTTGGACGGCTGATAGTCAAACTCCGAAAGCGCGTGGTGAGTGGGTTCAAGCTTTAGAGAAAATGCAGATGCTTAAGCCAAAGAAAGTCATTCCTGGACATTATTTTGCTGATATACCGCAGGGTGTCGAAGCCGTAAAATTTACTAAGACATACTTGGAGAAATTCGAACAGGCTATTTCAACCTCAAAAGACTCGGCACAAGTGGTATCTAAAATGGTTACAGCTTATCCAGCGCTTCCAGGTAAAGAAGACCTTGAATTAAGTGCGCAAGTGAATATGGGTGAGCGTACTTGGTAACAGTATCAACGCGAGTCATTGGCTCGCGTTTTCTACTCCAGACGGTTTGGCTTCAACATTACCTGTTTTTACCCATACGTTACTCAATTTATACATGGCGCAGACACTGCATGTGAGCACTTCTCCTTTGCCATGGATCACAAGCACGATATCTTCTCGTTTTTCTTTCGAGTTATTGCGTAGCTGGATCGTCAGTTGATTACCATCCACGCTGTAAGCGCGAGACCAGTGCTGAGTTTCAGATTCAGCACGTACAACACCCTCTTCGAAAATTAATAAGTCATCATTGAACTGGTTGTCATAAGTCCCTTTGAACTCATAAGTTTCACGGTTTAACCAACGTTCAAGGTCATCTTGAAAACAGCCTTGCAAAGTGGCTGTAAGGACGAGAATACTGATTGATTTTGCCGTAGATCTTATCATGTTGCTGCAACCTCTGTTGTTGTTCGCTCAAGTTCTAATAAGCTCGCTTTACGGTTTAAGCCCCCCGCATAGCCAGTGAGTTTACCACTTTTTCCGATCACTCTATGGCAAGGAACGATGATCGAAATTGGATTTCTACCATTGGCCAAGCCGACAGCCCTTACGGCTTTGGGGTTACCGATCGCCTCTGCAATCTGTTGGTAGTTCCAAGTTTCGCCATAAGGTATCTTGCATAATGCTTGCCACACAGATTGTTGGAACTCGGTGCCTTTTGCCGCTAAAGGTAAAGTAAATATAGTCCGTTTTCCGGAAAAGTACTCATCTAACTGTTTGATAGTATTGATGAGTATAGGGCAGTGTTCGGATTTTACCCCTAACTCTGTTGACATGGTGGTTTCGGTTTCAAACCAAGCCCCCAACAAACCTTGCTCGCAAGCTTGCAATGTTATGATTCCTAAGGGGCTGTGATAGTGGGTGAAGTTATTCATATTAGTAATTCCAGCAGTGAAAGGTGGCGTAACTTCCCCAAGGTGAAACCTTGTCTGCGTTCAGCTCAGGAAAATGGCTTAAGGCCTTCTTAACCACCAAATCAGTGTCTAGAAAGCAATCTGAATCGGACTGACCTCTTAACCTAGCGTAGTTTACGGTCCACGGCCCAATACCTTTTAGTGAAAGCCAAGCATCCACATCGGCTTCAGGGTGTTGGCACATGAATTGAGCAAAGCGTGTTAAGGTCTCTTTTCGGCTGTGTGGCATCTTTAAAAAGTGCAAGTCAAGCTGTGCGATTTGTTCCGGGCTTGGAAAGTAACTGCTCGTGTTTTGAGCTGGGTTCACCGCATCGACTAATCGGTTGAGCTGGCCAATGGCTGCTTTTATCGAAACTTGTTGACCTAAAATAGCTCTGACTCCCGCCTCCCAACAATTCCAAACGCCGGGAATGCGGATTCCTGAACGAGTGACTAAACCCGGAGCGCAGTCTTCCAAATAGGCCTCGATGTGGCTGATGTCGGCTTCGAGGTCAAATAGGCGGCGTAGTTTTGCCACCAAGTAACGCAGTTTGGTGATGTCTTGCAACTCGAATTCAACCTCTAAATGGGTCTCAGAGGTTAAGCTGGCACGAAACCAGCCGGTCGTATTTTGTATGTTGAAGGTGCGTTGATAATGATTGTTACTGACCTGTTCAATGGCGTTTACTGCACGTAATCGATAGAAATCTAGCATATGTTGCCAATCGAAAGGGCCGCGAAAAGAGAGTGTTAATAGGTTTTCTGTCATCAATGCTGTTTTAGATTGCCGCACTTGGCTGGGGGTCAGTTGCAACGTTTTGATAAACGCATCGTTAAAGCGGCGGGTACTGTTGAACCCACAAGCGAATCCTATATCGGTAATGGACAGAGCACTGGAATGCAACAACTGCTTAGCAAACATCAACTGATGGTACTGAGCATATTGTTTCGGTGACACTCCTAAATGAGTTTGAAACAGTTGTCGTAGATAGCGGTCACTGATCCCCAAACGTTCGGCAAATTGAGCCAGATTGCTCGATTGTAATTCACCTTGCTCAATAAGCTTGATTGCACGCAAGAAGGTGGTTTCAACTCCTTTCCATGCCCAAGAATGAGGTGCACTGTCTGGGCGGCAACGCAGGCATGGCCGATAACCCGCTTGTAGAGCCAGCGCGGAGTTGGCGAAGTATTCAACATTCTTTTCTTTTGGCAGGGTTGCCGGACATATTGGGCGACAAAAGATGTTGGTTGTTTTGACGGCAACGAAAAATCGTCCATCAAATCGCGGATCACGGCTAGTGCGAGCTTGTTGGCATTGTTCTTTATCGAGTTCCATCCATGGTGTCATTTGGTATAACGAGCCTTATGCAGTTTTTATAAGCTAAGTGTATGCATGAATTCTGTCGATACTAGCCATTTTCGGAACTGGATGGCTTTTCCTGCGGCTTCTCTTGAAAAAGGATATTCATAACGCTGTATTCAATACCCGCTACAGCGTTATGAATTTGTTGGGTCAGTCGAGAATGACCTCGCCCGCTTGTTGTAATGAGTAAGCACTACTAGGGTTGATGTTTTTGACTAACTTTTCCACTTGCATAATGGCTTCTATCGATGAGCTGTTTTTTCGGTAGCTGAGGAAGATGGGACGCTGCCAATCTTCCACATTGTCAATTCGATACAATTGGCCAGAGTGGATAAAAGGTTCAACAAGTGAGGTAGGAAGGTAAGCGCTTCCCCCTTTTTCTAAAATGAAATCAAGTGCGATACGAGCGGTCGAGGTGCGCAAATAGGGGGTTGGCGTCTTCGGATGTCGCTCAGCATGCTCGGAGGCGAAACGGCTTCCCCAATCGACGTACACGTATTTATTATCAAAGGCGGTTTCCAGTGTGTCAGGACGCGTCGAAACCAACACCAGTACTAAATCTGCGACTTTTTTGCAGTTTAGCTCTTCGGCTTTAATTGGGTCAAAGGCAAACGCCATATCTAAGGTACGCTCCAGTAGGCTGCGGTTGAGCTGCTCGCGCCCCATGACTTCCGCCATAAAGCCATAACCGCTAAAAGCATCAGTCACAACGCTTAAACAGTTTTGTAGATGAGCATCCCAAACGTTGGGCGTTCCCCCTAATGTCAGCTGCAAAGCTCGGCCATTTTCCAAAGAGAGCTCAAACTTGGCTTGTTGCAAAGTAGCCACCATCACTTCGGCATAGCCAACGAGTCGTTCTCCTGCCGATGTGAGCTTTATGTTGTTGCGATCACGCGTAAACAGTTGAGCATCAAAATAATTTTCTAATTGCTTGATGCGTGCACTGACGGCGGCTTGGGTCAAATAAAGGTTTTCAGCTGCTCGCCCAAAATGACGTACTTTGGCGAGTTCGAGAAAAGTGCGAAAAACTTTTACATCCATATTAAATCCTCTGAAATTACCCCGTCAGATTAACAAGGAAGTGCAATTATGACGATAAAAAATTTTTGTTTTTCTTTTCGGAGATTTACGCCTAATTTTCGCGTGATCTATCGCTACATGGTAGTAGCGCCATTCACATGAGGTTGATATGTCTGAGACTGAATTCCGTCACGGAAAAAAACGTTTTTACGACAATACAAAGTTTCCACGAGGCTTTGCTAAGTCTGGTGATTTTACTCTTGCAGAAGAAGAACTTCTCGCCATTTATGGTGGTACCATGCTTGGTCTTGAATCTGGTGAACTCACGCCAGAGAATGCCGAAGAAGCTCATTTTGTTAAGGCGATTGAAAACCCAGGTAAAGCGAAATCTAAGTTAGAGCGTGTCTGGTTAAAATACACTCAACTTGCTCGCGGTCGTAAGCGTTTCCATACGTTGAACGGTCGCAATAAACCTGAAAGTGGTGACGACTATAATGATGAAGAAGTTAGCTTAACGGAAGAAGATTAATCTGTATCTCTAATGCAGGATCTTAAGCCGTAATTTGGTCAGCTTTCTCATTTATCTCTTCAGCCTTATTGTCTCAATAAGGCTGACAAATTCGCTTGCATCGCCTTTCATATAAGAGATCTCTGTGCAAAAGAGTGTGACTCAATCAAGATGAGAAAAATGCTTTCGCTCAAAGCCCTAGTATTGATGACTCACTCGGGCTTTGCATTATCGCCACTCTGCTCATGTGGTCACGCTTAGCCAATCCATGAGCTGAGTCAACACCGCTACTTAGCCAAAATGGCTACTTTTTTCAAAAAGCTGTCGCGTAGATGCTCTTGGTCATAATCGAGATGGTAGGTATTGTGGAAGCCAACTTTTAGCTCCACACCATTTCCTCGCATGTAAATGTTATAGCCGTCATAGTCTGAAAAAGCTTCGATACCTTCATAGATTTTCCCGAATTCAGTCGGTGTACCATGCGCCATTACTGTTTCATAAGCATGGAGAATTTTCGCGGGTTCAAGTTCGTTTTTCATGGCATTTGCTCCTTTCTTGCTTGTTACTCCAAGTATGGGTAATGAATGCACGCTTCGCCAGATAGTGGAGTGATAGCGACTCAAACTTTACTTAATTTTATAGATGAATTTTTATCTCATTTGGTTATAGCATGTGCCGTATTAGTTAAGCTTACCTGTAGAAATTGCTACAAATTTAAGCGCATTTCTGGTTGAGATTTGAAGAAAGAGCGAAAATTTGACCTAAAACAATGGCAGTTACCTAACACTTATTTTATAATGCGAATTAATGTTCTATTACACCATAATATTCCAATAACTAGGGGCCAATCATGAGACTTATCCCGTTAAAACAGGCTGCACAAGTCGGCAAGTGGGCAGCAGCACACATCGTAAAACGTATCAACGCATTCAACCCAACGGCAGACCGTCCTTTTGTATTGGGTTTACCTACTGGTGGTACACCATTGACGACTTATAATGCACTGATTGAAATGCATAAAGCAGGCGAGGTGAGCTTTAAGCATGTCGTGACATTTAATATGGATGAATACATTGGTATTCCTGAAAATCATCCGGAGTCATACCGCTCATTTATGTATAACAATTTCTTCAATCATGTTGATATTCAAGAAGAAAATATCAACTTACTGAATGGCAACGCACCAGATGTTGATGCAGAATGTAAGCGCTATGAAGACAAAATTAAATCATACGGCCGCATTAATCTATTTATGGGCGGTGTGGGTAATGATGGGCACATCGCGTTTAACGAGCCTGCTTCTTCACTTTCGTCACGCACTCGCATTAAGACACTGACAGAAGATACACGCATTGCAAACTCTCGCTTCTTTGATGGTGATATCAACCAAGTTCCTAAATACGCGCTAACGATTGGTGTAGGCACACTGCTAGATTCAGAAGAGATCATGATTTTGGTGACAGGCCACAATAAGGCGCTGGCTTTGCAAGCGGCCGTGGAAGGAAGCGTCAACCATTTGTGGACAGTCTCCGCACTACAACTTCACGCGAAATCAGTGATTGTATGTGATGAACCATCGACTCAAGAACTAAAAGTGAAAACCGTAAAATACTTTGCGGAATTAGAAGCAAAAAATATCGAAGGTTTCTAAGTCTCTCCCAGCAGAGAAAGGACATTCATAAACAAAAGGCCTGCTAACATCAGCAGGCCTTTTTACACTTTGTAGCAAATGGGACTTTCTATCAAATGGGGAAGTGCGAACGAAATCGGTAGTTGAATTAACCTTCAGCAGCGATTTTCGCTTCTTTTAATTCAACTACTTGTTTCTCCGGGGCAGGGTAGGTTACTCCATTAAAGCGCCCACCTTGTTCAATGCTCAAGTCGTCGCTATAAATAGACCCTGTGACGCTCCCTTTGCTTAAAATTTCAATTTTAGTCGCGTGACATGTGCCTTGGAACTCGCCATTAATGATGATGTGGCCTGCGTACAGTTCACCATTAACCGTGCCTGTTTCACTAATGACGATGGTTTTATCAACGTGCAATTGACCTTCTACCGACCCGTCAATTTGAATGTCGCTTTCTAACCTGAGTTCCCCACTAATGGAACAGCCTTTTGCGATGAGAGTTGTAGCTGAGTGCTGACTCTTAGCTCGACTTTGTTTACTAAAGATTCCCATCGGATACCTCTTACCTTACTAAATATCGTTTCAAAATCATTCACGCCCCAATCAACAAAAGGTCTTGGATCTAATGAACGGCCGACAAATCGAATTTCATAGTGCAAATGTGGGCCAGAAGATAACCCACTGTTTCCAGAATAAGCAATTAAGTCGCCCTTCTGTACAAAATCGCCCCCTTTCACGGCAAATTTTTGCAAATGAGAATAGGAGCTGGTAAATCCATAAGAGTGCTGTAAGCGTAAAAAATTGCCTGACCCTTTATCACTGGCGCGAGTGACTTCGGCAACGCCATCGGCTGGTGCATAAATTGGCGTGCCTATGTTAACCGCAAAATCTTGCCCGCGGTGAATTTTGACGTTGCCAGTGACAGGATGAATACGCTCACCGTATCCTGACGAAATTCTCGCATTATGCACAGGTGCACCGCTGGGTATTTGGGTCAGCATCACCATTCTAACTGAAGAAGTGATAGCGGCGGTGTCTAAACGTGATTCTAATTCCGCTCCGCTTTCATCCATACCCAATACTTTTTCAAGATCGCCGAGCCTGTCTGAAACAACCTGCATCTTCTCTTCTCGTTCGAGCAGGTCATTCTCTAAGCTGTTTTTTAGCTCCTTTAAAGAGGTGACTTCTTCGGTCAGTGACATCGACTGGCTCTCTAACTCTTGTTGCTTGAGTTTAGCAAAATCAACTTCATCAAGAAGGTAATAGATAACGCCGCCAGTGGCGAGAATGCTGGCAACCAGCACATAGCCAAAACCTTTTAAAAAATGTCGGAACCATTTACCGAGATGAAAGTGCTTCGTCCCATGGATGGATGAAACGGAAACAACCACTCTTTCTTTCATGAATTCGTTCACAGCGTCTATGGTTAACAGTACAGCCGATTCTAACAGGGAATGCTCAGGGTCAAAACATTTTGCGTTGTAAGGCTATACTCGTCCCACCTCTTATTGTTCGGTTTGTGAATTGGAGCGTATCCTTGGCCTGCTTTTAGAGGAAGATCCGATGTTGTTAGTAAAAAAAGCCATATTAATGTATGAGCTCATATTAATATGGTTTTGTGTATATAAGTTACAAAATAGACAATATGGAAGTGGTGGCTTTATTTTGATTAGTAAAATAAAGATGTAATTGTGATGTTCATCACTTTTGGTTCTTTAATTTTTAATAATTAAAGTGAAAGTGTGATTTTAATCTCTTTTTTATTAAAAGTTAAAACTCAAAAAGTATGGCATTGATCGTTTAAATCTTGTTGACAAGTTGTATTTTTGTTTTTTGTTGTAAATTTACATGTCAATTTAATGACCATGATCACGAAGAAATGATTTGTAAGCTAGGATTTATGAGGGGCTGATCACGAAAAACCCGTCGTCAGTTCCAGAATGAAATTGTGTGGTAAATTGATTGTGTACTAAGCAATCAACGGTTTTTCGCAGAACCGTTACAACAACAATATTCATCAGAACATCGAACGGGGAATCCACATGATATCACCAGATGCAAAGATCAAGATACAAAATTTTGGTCGCTTCTTATCTAACATGGTTATGCCAAACATTGGCGCGTTTATCGCGTGGGGCTTTATAACCGCACTATTTATCCCAACAGGTTGGCTACCGAATGAAACGTTAGCATCTATGGTTGGGCCGATGATTACTTACTTATTACCACTGCTGATTGGTTACACGGGTGGTAAATTGGTTGGTGGAGAACGTGGCGCTGTTGTCGGTGCCATCACCACAATGGGTGTGATTGTCGGAACAGATATCCCCATGTTCATGGGAGCCATGATGGTTGGCCCTATGGGTGGTTGGGCGATCAAAACCTTTGACCAACGTGTTGAAGGTAAAGTAAAAAGCGGTTTTGAGATGTTGGTAAACAACTTCTCGGCAGGCATTATTGGTATGCTTGGCGCAATCTTGGCGTTTTACCTTATTGGGCCATTTGTCAAAGTGCTCTCTGGTGGTTTAGCGGCAGGCGTAAACTTCCTAGTTTCAGCACACCTTTTACCACTCACCTCTATTTTTGTTGAACCCGCGAAGATCTTGTTCCTTAACAACGCGATTAACCACGGTATTTTCTCACCGTTAGGTATTCAACAAGCCAGTGAAATGGGGCAGTCAATCTTCTTCTTAATTGAAGCAAACCCTGGCCCTGGTCTCGGTATTTTGTTGGCTTACATGGTGTTTGGTAAAGGTACAGCACGTCAAACAGCTGGTGGCGCTTCCATCATTCACTTCTTCGGCGGCATCCATGAGATTTATTTCCCATACATACTGATGAATCCACGTCTGATTCTTGCAGCGATTGCTGGTGGTATGACAGGGGTGTTCATTTTGACTCTCTTCAATGCAGGTATTGTTTCTCCAGCGTCTCCTGGCTCTATCTTTGCAGTGTTACTGATGACACAGAAAGGATCGATTGTTGGCGTATTATGCTCAATATTTGGTGCGGCAGGTGTGTCCTTTACCGTTGCATCATTATTGATGAAAGCACAGAGCAGCACCGAGGAAGAAGGTGATGAAGCGGCGTTAGAAAAAGCCACATCACAAATGAAAGAGATGAAATCGAGCGCAAAGGGCAATGTGACGACGGCTTCTCAAAAAAGCAATATTGATTTAGCCAACGTGAAAAGCATTATTGTTGCTTGCGATGCGGGTATGGGTTCAAGCGCAATGGGCGCAAGCATGCTGCGTAAAAAAATCAAAGATGCGGGCTTAGCGATTCACGTCACTAACCTTGCCATCAATAGTTTGCCGGAGAACGCAGAAATCGTGATTACTCATAAAGACCTGACTGGCCGCGCACGCACACATGCACCCAGTGCACAGCATATTTCACTGAGCAACTTTTTAGACAGTGAAATGTACAACCAGCTTGTGACTAAGCTTTTGGCAGCTCAACGCCCTAAGGCGGCGAATGATAGCGATGTGGTTAAAGTATCCATCCTCGCTGCGAATGACGACAGCTTTGAAATTCAAAAACCGTCCGTTTTTCAAATCCAAAAAGAAAACATTCACTTAGGTTTGAATGCCGCTAATAAAGAAGAAGCCATTCGTTTCGCTGGCAATAAGTTAGTTGAGCTTGGCTATGCGGAGCCTGAGTATGTTGATGCCATGTTTGAACGTGAGAAAATGGTATCCACTTATCTTGGAGAATCGATTGCCGTTCCTCATGGCACCGTCGCCGCCAAAGACCGTGTGATTAAAACGGGTATTGTGATTTGCCAATATCCTGCTGGTGTGCAGTTTACGGACGACCAAGATGGCGTCGCGAAACTGGTTATCGGTATTGCCGCCAAAAATGATGAACATATTCAAGTTATTACCACCATTACCAACGCACTCGATGAGCCTGATGCTATCGAGAAGCTCACCTCAACCAGAGACGTGAGCGATATCTTGGCCATCCTATCGGGTAACCAAGCAGCGTAACGCTTTTGCTCCTGAGGCAAAACGAGGTCGGCTGTTCCCCTATACTGCTGACCTCACCTCAATTGAAGTATTAAGCGCTCTTTTCTCTTTTAGATAAGTTTTTGGTAGGTAAGATTATGAAAAATGCAGTACATTTTGGCGCGGGTAACATTGGTCGTGGTTTTATTGGTAAATTATTGGCCGATGCAGACATTGAAGTGACTTTTGCCGATGTAAATGAACCTTTGGTCGATCAATTGAGTCATCGTCAAGAATACAAAGTAAAGGTAGTGGGTTCTGAGTGCAAAATTGATACTGTCACTCATGTCACTGCGGTGAATTCAGCCAGTAATGATGTGATTGATCGCATTGTAAAAACGGATTTAGTTACTACAGCTGTCGGCCCTGCAGTGCTTGATATCATTGCGAAAACGATCGCCAAAGGCATCACCAAAAGATTTGAAGCGGGCAATGAACAGCCACTCAATGTGATCGCTTGTGAAAACATGGTGCGCGGTACAACACACCTGAAAGGCGAAGTGTATAAATATCTAGACCCATCGCTGCATGCTAAAACCGATGAGTTAATTGGTTTTGTCGATTCCGCGGTGGATCGCATTGTGCCACCTGTCGAAGCCGCGAACGATGACCCGTTGGCTGTGACGGTTGAAAGTTTCAGCGAATGGATTGTTGATGAACAGCAATTTAAAGGTGAGATCCCCAACATTGAAGGGATGGAAAAAACCAAGAATCTGATGGCTTTTGTTGAGCGTAAACTCTTCACCTTAAATACTGGGCACTGCATTACCGCCTATTTGGGTTGTTTGAGTGGTCATAAGACGATTCGTGAAGCAATTGAAGATCCTGCAATTCGTCAGCAAGTGAAGCAAGCCATGCACGAAAGCGGTGAAGTACTCATTCGTCGTTACGGTTTTGACCCTGAATTGCACGCCGCTTATATCGAAAAAATATTGAGCCGCTTTGCCAACCCATATTTGGTGGATGAAGTGGATCGCGTTGGTCGTCAGCCAATACGAAAATTAGGCCCCAATGATAGATTAATCAAGCCATTACTCGGTACAATCGAGTACGGTGTTGAAAACAAAATGCTATTGAAAGGGATTGCGGCGGCCCTTAAGTATACCAACGACAGCGATCCTCAAGCGGTCGAGCTTCAAACATCATTGAACCAATATGGCGTATGTAAAACACTGGCCCATTACACAGGGTTAGATGAGCAGAGCGAGCAGGTTAAGCAAATTGAAGCGATCTACAAACAGCTTTAATCACATAAATACTTTGGAGGGCGCTAATGCCCTCCCTTTATAACAACAATTAGTACAGCGTATGGCAGATAGAATTAACGAAAGCGATATAATTGAACGACTGAATAGTGCCCATTCGGTGCGCGGATTCTTTATTACGACGGTTGAAGTGTTCAATGAGGCGATTGATGCATTAATGCAACGCATTTTTCGCAAAGATAACTTCGCTGTCCAATCAGTAGTTGGCCCTCTATTGCAAGATTCTGGACCACTCGGCAACTTGTCTGTCAGGCTAAAACTGCTGTTTGGTCTTGGGGTATTACCTGATGATGTTTACCACGATATTGAAGATATCATCAAACTGCGTAATCAACTCAACAGTGATGGTGCTGAATACGAGTTCACCGACCCGAAAATTTTGGTGCCGATAAAAAAGCTTCATTTGGTGGCCAAAATGGGCATGGTGCAGTTGGAAGTATTGGAACCGGATGGCGACATTGAACTGGATTTTTACCAGCTTCAACTTCAGCGTCAGCAACAAATCATCAAATCCGGGCTCTCATTGGCGATTGTCGAAATTTGCAATGAACTGAACAAAGAGAGCCCATTTTAGCCTCATCCCAGACAGGCAAGGATTGCCTTTTCACTGAGTTCTACACCTCCCTTTTTTATCTTCTTGTGTTAGCCTAACCTTCATCTAACGAAAAGAGATTTGATGATGAAAATTGGCATTATTGGTCTAGGTGATATCGCGCAAAAGGCGTATCTTCCGGTCATCACACAGCGCCCAGATTTAGAATTGGTATTTTGTACTCGTAATCCAGCTCTTGTTACGCAACTAGCGCAGCGTTACCGCATTTCAGAGAATTGCACGGATTATCGAGAGCTACTTGGCTATAACGTTGATGCGGTTATGATCCATGCGGCGACCTCGGCTCACCCTCAAATCGCCCAATTTTTCCTTGAACACGGAATTCCAACCTTTGTTGATAAGCCGCTAGCCGACAGCGCAAGCGCCTGTGAAATGTTGTATGAGCTTGCAGAAAAGCATCGTCAACCTTTGTATGTGGGGTTTAATCGCCGTCATATTCCGCTCTATAACCAATACCTAAATGCAGTGCAAACTGGTAATAGAAACGACTTACGTTCGCTTCGTTGGGAAAAGCACCGCTATGATCTGCCCGGTGATGTGTGCACCTTTATCTTTGATGATTTTATCCATCCGCTAGACAGCGTAAATGTGAATGCTAAAGCCACATTGGATGATGCTTATATTACTTACCAGCAGCATCAAGGTCAGTTATCCCGCTTGGATGTTCAATGGCAACACGGCGAAAGTTTGCTGCATGCCTCAATGAATCGCCAGTTCGGCATAACCGCTGAGCGAGTCAGCGCGAGCTTTGTGAATGAAGGTTTTGAGTTTGATTCGTTTACACAAGGAAAACGTTGGCATCAAGGGCAAGAGCAAGCCCTTAGTTTAAAAGATTGGACGCCAATGCTGACCAGTAAAGGTTTTAGCGCCATGATTGACGATTGGATTGGCGTGATAAACAGCGGAAAGCTGGCTTCAGAAGTGGTGGCACGTAACTTGGCCTCGCACCAGCTGGCAGAGGCGCTGTGTCATTATATTGCGAAGCAAATTCGTTAAAACAAAGCGTGATTGAGTAGTAAGTGGACACCAATACTTGCGGCGTAGCCTGTTGCAATAATCGGTGTCCATTTTAGATGGCCTACAAAGGTGTATTTGCCGTGTGCAGCGCCCATCAGAGCCACTCCTGCGGCTGAGCCAATCGAGAGTAAACTGCCGCCGACGCCCGCTGTTAATGTGACGAGCAACCAGTTTCCGGTGGACATATCGGGTTCCATCGTCAGTACTGCAAACATGACGGGAATGTTATCGACAATCGCCGAAAGAAACCCAATCATCACGTTTGCCCATATGGGGTTCCATTGGCTATACATCACTTCCGAGATCAAGCCTAAATAACCCAGTAAGCTTAGCCCTCCTACGCACATGACCACCCCGTAGAAAAACAGTAGCGTATCCCATTCGGCGTGTGAAACTCGCTTAAAGACATCGAATGGCACCACAGAGCCAATACGTTTTAGGGCGGCCTCGTCATTATTTGCAATCGCAATTACGGTTTTTTTGGCCAGCGAAGTAGGTAAGGTTTTCCTGAGGAAGTAGCCAAAAAATTGTAAGTAAGCGAGCCCCATCATCATGCCTATCACGGGTGGAAAGCGCACCACAGCATGGAATGCTACGGCGGTAGCAATGGTTAACATGAAAAGTACGACAATACGGCGGGCTCCGCGTTTAAGCTCGACATGTTCATGCAGGGTGGTTGGCTTTTCCTTGGGCAGAAAAAATGACATCAGCAATGCAGGAACAAGGTAGTTGATCACAGAAGGGAGAAACAGAGAAAGGAACTGTGAAAATGGCACATGGCCCGCTTGCCAAACCATTAAGGTGGTGATGTCTCCAAAAGGGCTAAAAGCGCCTCCGGCGTTAGCCGCTACGACGATATTAATACAAGCAATGTTGATAAAACGGGGGTTGTTTCCTGCCACTTTTAGTACGACAGCGCACATCAACAGTGCGGTGGTTAGGTTATCGGCAATTGGCGAGATGAAAAATGCAAGCAGCCCCGTGATCCAAAAAAGAGCACGAAAATCAAAACCTTTTCCCACCATCCACGCTTGTAATGCATCAAATAATCGCCGCTCTTCCATTGCACTGATGTAGGTCATCGCGACTAACAGAAACAGCAATAATTCGGCGTATTCCAGCAAGTTATGCTCTAGCGCGTTTTTGGCAATCTCGGTTAATTCATACTGCTGATAAACATAACCAATCATGGCCCAAATTAAACCAGCTGCAAGTAACACAGGTTTAGACTTTCGTAGCTTAAGGTACTCCTCCATCATGACCAAAGTGTATGCCAGAGTAAAAATGACTAAAGAGGCATAACCAATCGTTGAGTGTGTTAGATCTAACGAATCGATATCGTTAGAGGAAGCGAGAGCGACTGAAGGAAAGAGTAAAGTGCAGAACAAAAGAAGCCATGTGCGTCGAGGTATCATTGTATTCACTCCTAGAAAGTTAGGCTGATAAAATTCTAGATCTATTGAAGATAGTTCGGTGTGAGATAGCTCTGATCTGCTTGATTTTTAATCTTATTCTTGACCTGTAAAGCGAATAAAGAAAAACCCTGTAGCAATAGCGACAGGGTTTGATTTTGATGAGTGGAAGTGAAGAAAGTTAGGCTTGAGCTTTTGCTAAATGGACTTCTTCTTCTTTCACGCCAGCTTGTGGATCATTAAAGCGAGCTTCATCTAACGCGCCTTCTGTTTTCGCCACAATAAGAGTCACACAGCTATCACCAGTAATATTGACTGCGGTGCGGATCATATCTAATAAGCGGTCAACACCCATAATCAAAGCAATACCTTCTAGTGGCAAGCCGACTTGGTTTAGCACCATCGCTAGCATGACAAGACCAACACCCGGAACGCCTGCTGTACCAACAGAGGCTAGTGTTGCCGTGAGGATGACCATCACGTAGTCACCCATGGTTAGGTCGATATTGAACGCTTGGGCAATAAATGCTGTCGCAACGCCTTGCATGATCGCTGTGCCATCCATGTTAACGGTCGCACCTAGCGGAATGGTGAAAGAAGCTATCTTGTTATCAACCCCTAAGCGGTTTTTAGCCGTTTCCATGGTGACGGGTATAGTCGCATTGGAAGAGGCTGTAGAGAAAGCGAACATAATGGCATCTTCCATTTTACGGAAGAAGGTGATTGGACTTAAACCAGTAAAGCCTTTCAACATCAAACTATAGGTGACAAAACCGTGTAGCAGCAGGGTAACCGTCAGTACTACGAAGTATTCTGCGAGGTTCAAAATGGCACCTAAACCAAGGCTTGTGAACAATTTCGCCATCAGGAAAAATACGCCGTATGGAGCAAGGTTCATCAACAAGGCGACTAGTTTCATAATAACTTCGTTCAAGTCATTAAAAACGCCCGCAATACGCTCGCCCGGTTTACCCGCGGCACTGATGGCTATGCCAAATAGTACTGCAAAGACGATGACCTGCAGTGTTTTACCTTCTGCCATCGCGCTGATTGGGTTGGTCGGGAACATATCAATAAACACTTGGCCCAAAGAAGGGGCTTGCGCAGATTGGAATGAGCTTGCTGCGGTTAAATCGGCTCCGGACCCCGGTTGAAACACAGTGCCCATTGTCAGTGCCAGTGTGATGGCAATCGCAGTGGTTGCGATGTAAAAGGCTAGGGTTTTACCGCCCATGCGGCCAAGTGTGGTGAGATCTTTCAGTGAGCTCGTACCACAAACGAGAGAAACAAACACGAGGGGTACAACTAACATTTTTAAGCTGGCGATAAAGATTTTTCCGCCAACATCGAATAAGCCGTTAACGATATACGCGTCAACAAATCCGTTTTCAGCAAATAGGGCTCGAATGGCAAAGCCAGTCAAAATACCCGCTACCATACCTAAAATAACACGGCCGGTAAGCGACATCGGTTTTTTGGTATTCATTGTGAACACTCCTTTATTTTATGCACTTCGACATCATTTCAAAGCGTGCCGCAGGTTAGCAGGGCTGAGTGCAAATCAAAAAGTAAAATAATGTTAACGGTTAATTGCTGTGATCTTTATCACTTAAAACTGCCCGTCTTTTACGTTTTAATAACCTATTTTTGGGTTTAAATTTTTATTTTTTATCATTTGGCAACACATGAGTCTTTTGTGTTAACAAATGTCACTATTCTCATCTAATGGTAATTCGCTAGTTTTCATTCAATTTTAAGCTCGTTTGGTTGCATATTTACCCATTAAGGTTGCTTTATATGAATAGGGTCTCAACGGCACTTTTATGTAGCATAAAAAGAAGGGCATGCAACACAAGTAGAGAAAGGAAGGAAAGTGATACTAAGTTGAATGTTATCGACTGAAAATCTTAACGTTTGAAGGAGGCTTGGCCTCCTTCAATGAAACGGTATGCTGGCCTTAGGCATAGATTATGCGAGCTTTTTATTTAACCAGTTATCAAGTGCCAATTTGCCAGCACCAGAGAAAACCAACGATACACTGGCTGCAAGCAGCGCAAGGCCAAACTCATAACCGTTATTAGCCATGAATAAGCCGTTACCTAAGTGTACAGAAGCGATTGCGACGATCATCGTAATAGAAAGAAGCAAGGCGGCAGGGCGAGTTAGTAAGCCAAGTAAAATGAATAGGCCCCCAAAGAATTCACCACTACCCGCTAAAAATGCCATCAGCACACCTGGGTTTAAGCCAATTGAAGCCATCCATTGACCTGTGCCTTCTAATCCATATCCTCCAAACCAGCCAAAGAGTTTCTGCGCACCGTGCGCCATAAAAATGATGCCAATTGGGAAACGAAGCGCAAGCGCAGAAAATCCAGAAGTTGATGTGGTTAGTTGTTTCAATAGTGCTTTCATTAAAGTGTCCTCAGATTCATTAAAAGGTAGTAGGTGCTCAGCGGCTTCCTAGCTGTTGGAGCCAGTGTAGAGTGATTCGTAACCTGAGATAACTCACTCCGTTTGATGATTAAGTTCGAAAAAATTGAACAAGATTTATATAGTACTTTTCTTAGCGCGGGGAATGTTGTGACCTTCTATCTATGATGAATCATGCCGATTGATCGTCTGATATCCCCTTCCTACTTGAAGCTGCAGCGGTGTTGGTTACGTTCGCTCACTTCATCAAATCGTTTATCTATGCTCATGGGGGCAACTTACTTTCCAACCTACCTGCAACTTCAAGTTGTGTAGTTATATACAATATTATCATTTATATGGACACTAATAGCATTCGGATTGACCTGTATTTCATAGTAGTGTCTTTTCAAAGGAGCAGATAATGAATTAAAAAACGAAGAAGGTTACTAAAATAAACGGGCTACCTTTGGGTCGTTAGCTATATCTTTCTTTACAATGTCATCCATCATCTGTTTTCTCTTTCCCATGGTTTATAAAAAGTGCAAATATTAAAATAATGGAATAAGTGTCAAGAAATAATCAGATTTATGTCCGAGTAGATAAATATCTTATTTTTTGGTCATGAGGATAAATAGTGAATTACGTTTTGATAAAATACCAAATTAGTTGGTTTACAGTTCCAGCAAAGTGCTCAGCCATAGATTAAAGAGCTTCGAGAATGAAGGCTTTTTCCTTCCCATTGAAAGCTGTAGCGATATTGGCTACATTTTTAGCTATTGCTATGTGGTGCTCACTTGCCATATCGACCTGCAACTTCAAGTTGTTTAGTCATAGACAGCCTAAACTGTATTTTTGCGCTTTTAAGTGCCTTTTTCATAAGACTCGTCGTTATCAAGAGTACCATCTTCTTTAATTTTCTCTGTTTATTGCCATCAAAAAATAATAACTAATTTATTAATTACGGATTATTGTTTTTATTTTGGCTTGATATTTTATTTAGCGCATTGCATTCATTTTTTGAAAATTAGATCATCATTCAAATCTATAAAGTTTGATTATATTTAACCTTAACTTTATTGACTTAAGATCACGTTATTTAATTGTATTCATACATCTTATGTATCTATATATATGCCACATCTAATTGTCGGAGATATAAGGTTTGAAAGTTAAGATAATGACCATTTTGTTATTAGTAATATTCGGTCTCATTGTTGGTAAATATTACATTAGCCATAGTTCATTAACATTAGTGCCTGCCCCAAAAGCACCGAATAATAACGAGGATACTGATTTTAAAGCCGCAACAGTTGCTGATGAGCGCCAGCTGATGAAGCCACCACGAGAAGATGCATCGAGCGCTGGAGATGCTCGTTCTGCTCTGAATTCAGAGCCTATCACTGAAGAGCGCATGCTTGCGGCGCAAACCGTTGATGAAGTATGGCACGACATCAACCCAAGCCCAGCGTTGCAAGCCATTAGGCCGAAAAGTGATGCAGTGACGGAAATCAAAGCGATCGAAATCGAAAATATTGAACAATTCCGAGTTCTGGCAACGGGCGATGCTGTCACGGTCACTATGCCTGATAACCAGCCAGTCAATATCCAAGTCACTTCATCAGAAATTCAGAATGAAGGCGTCCGGACTTGGTCTGGGCAGTTTGAACTCGACGGGGAAGTTTACCCAGCCACATTCACTTTCGGCAAAACGGCAATACTTGGTTTTATTGGTCATCCCAGTGGTCAAGTGAAGCTTGAAGGCAACGGCAGTGAAGCATGGGTTTACCGAGTACCACCGAATCATGGCTATGACGAAACCTCGACCAGCCATTGATACCTCAAACGCACGGCTTTGTGTGTTAATAAAATAAATAATGTAGGAGTTTTCTATGAAAATAGCGTCATTGGCATTAGCCGTGGTGTTAGCAACACATGCGTTACCGAGTAGTGCAACCACTGAAATTGATATTCTAGGTGTTTATACACCCGGCACCGCTGAGTGGTTTCAGCAAGATCACGTGGCTCAAATCCAGCACCGATTTAACGTGGGAAATGAAATTCTGCGTCAAAGTGGTCTGGACATCAAAGTCAACTTAATTGGCACGAAAGAAGTAAAATACGATACGCAAAGAGGGCTAAGAAAATCGCAAGAGCAGGCGCTTGATGCGATTACTCCCGGCAATAAACAAGATCCGGCGTTTGCCGATATTGAGCAATATCGTAAGCAGGTTGGCGCGGATATGGTGGCGCTGTTTCGTAATCTGGATATTAAAAATTCTCCTGATTATGAAGATAAAGGCAATGGTACTTACATGCTGAGCTGTGGTCTAGCATGGATAATCCCTGCCGCGTATTGGAACAATAGTGCGCGTTATGCGCAATCTAGAATGTACAGTCATAGCTATTTGAATGAGTGTGGCGATGATACGTTTATTCACGAATTAGGCCATAATTTGGGCTTGAACCATGCTCATGAACAGTACAATGGCGAACCCCATCTTTCAAATGGTACAGAGCAAGATGCGTATGGTTATGGGGTTCAAGGCCAATTTGCGACGACCATGGCCTATGGTTTCTTATTTGGTATTCATAGCCGTTCTTACACATTCTCTAACCCAAGCAAAGTGTGTAAAGGTCAAGCATGTGGTGTCACTGACTACGCGAACTCGGTGCGAGCGATTGGCCTGAGCGCACCACACATTGCGGCGATTTATGCACGTCCAGATGGGAGTAATGACGGAGGAACGTCACCCACTGAACCGACTTCGCCCCAACAAGCCATCTATGATTTACAAGGGCCTTTTGCCATTCCCGATCATGCACAAGGAGAGTTAGCACTTCCGATTAATGTGACTTATCAAGGAAATGCGGAAACGGCCACTATTCAACTTAATATTGAACACCCATTTGTGGGTGATGTTTCAGTCAAGTTGTATGCACCTGATGGTGGCTATTGGAACTTAAAATCGTATAACCAGTATGATCGCAACACGGCTTATCGTGTTCGCTTTACACTCAGCGGAATGCAACAAATGAACGTGCAAGGCCAGTGGCGTTTAGTCGTGGCGGATCACTATCAAGGTTTAACAGGTGTATTAAATTCGGCACGCTTATCCTTTGAATAAAGGTTTGCTGTAATGTTGACCCTGCACCTATGTGCAGGGTTTTTAATTACTGGCCAAATTGGGTGGCTTTGAATTGATTCAGCAATCGATGGATCACATAGGTTGTAAGTAATGTGGCGATAATAGCAAACAAAATACTGCCGACTCGGTACAGGGCACTGAAAATTAAATCATTGCCCGGCGTCAAATATTGACCAAACAATATCCCCAAGGTAGTCAATGAGCCAAAGCCGACCCCTGAACCGCTGGATTCTTTTACATGCCAGTAGCTAAAGAGCATCGCACCTATCCACAGCAGCGGAATAACAAATAAAAGCTGACCTGACCAATCGTAGAGCAGCAGTTGGACCGCAATACCGAAAGTGACACCAAGCAGAGTACCCATCGCGCGTTTGCGTGCGTAGCCTAGCGCTCCGTTCCAATGCATCGGGAAAAGTAGCAACAAGGTTGTGGCTTGCGCGGACATTGAATCTTGCAGATCGAATATTTGAAACACAACGAAAGAGAGTGTGGCAATGGTTGCGCCCATGAGCGCTTCATGGCGCATACGATGTGACTCTTTGGCCACGCTTGCATGAGCGGGAGGTTGCCTTTTCTGTGCGTCGGGAATACAGAATGTCACCAGATAAGCGACCATTACCGAAAGCAAATTCGCGATAAAGTTGCTGGTAATCAGATCGTTAAGATCAGTTGTGGGGTAGCTTGCAAAGTGCAGCATGATGCTCAAGCTCAATACGCTGTTCGCTCCAAATAAGAATAAGCTGCCTTTCGACATACAAGCAAATTTGTAGAGAAACAGTACAAAAGCCATCATCGTCATCAGTGCCGGATGAGCGCCAAACAGCCCCCCGAGAATGGCTACTTCTAAGCCACAAACGACGGCGGAAGCAAGCAGTTGCTTTGCGGCGTGCGCATTCATGACGGGCACCATGCCCAGTAACAGCATCGGTGTTACGGTAAAAAATACCCCGTAGTTCCAACCCAGTAGTTTACAAAAGGTAAAACCAAGCGTCGCACCTGTTGCTATTCTGACGCATTGGCGAAAGTCATTTTCAGATAATGGATGATCCCAAAGTCGCATTTTTTACTCCGCTTAATAGACGTAGTGCAGAGTGCTCAGAAACTGAATTTGCATTTTTGCCAGCCAAGCAAACGGGCCACTTTCTGGTAGCAACTGTACCGTCGCACGAGCACCGGAAGGCAATGTTGACATCGTTTCATCGAGCGAAAGGTGCACACGCATGCGTTGTGCATCACGCACCCAGCGATTAGATTCTGTTGGAGTGGCTAAACGCCCATTCGCATCAAACTGACCAGTGCTTACCCCAGCATCCAGGCTACGAATACGCGCGGTAAAGACTTCGCCGGGTTTGCTATCAAAAGCAACTAGGGCGCGGCTATTGTCTGGGAAATGACGTAAGCTTTTTTCTCTAAAATCAGCAATCACGTCTACATCCGTCGCTACCAACGCAACTAACGGCATACCAGCAGCGGCGTAGGTGCCCGTTTCAAGCTGTAAGTTGGTAATGACACCATCTTGCTCTGCTAGCGTTTGTGTGTAGGCAAGGTTTAGCTTGGCCTGCGCCAATTGGTTCAAAGCGGCGCGAATGCTGACATTACTCTCGTCACTATCACCTCGACTGACGTGCAATTCTTGCAGGTGAGCTTGCGCTGCAACCAAATTGGCTTTCGCGGCGGTAGCGCCACTTTGTGCATCGTCTTTAAGTTGCTGAGAAGTCCCATTGCGTGCAAACAGAGTGTTTAATCGGTTAGCTTCGCGCAACTTTTGAGCGGCAACGATACGGCTTGCCGTGACATTAGCTTCTGCGGCTGCAATCGATGCATCCAATTGAGCATTACCTTGTACCGCACGTTCATAATTGAGTTGGGCCTGCTCTACCGCCAGTTGATAGGGTTGTGGGTCGATGGTGAAAAGTACTTCACCTTTGTGTACGGTTTGATTATTAGTGACAAAAACATCACTGATTTGACCATTAACTCGGGGAGATATTTTGGTCACAGTCCGCGTTGCCATGGCTTGCGGTGTTAAAGGCATAGCCAAATCGGCCACCAAAAAATAGGCAAAGAGCGCCACAAAAGCAACGATGGAATATTTGATCCAAAGTGCAAATTTTTGATCAGGTGTCATAAGTAATTATTGTTCCTTTGAAGGTGTTGCTATCGGTTTGCTGAGCGTATCTAGAGCGTTGTGTGAGATTTGTTCGAGCGTAAGAGTCAGTTGGTGCAATTGTTGATCGTCAATATTACCCAGTAAGTTTTGGCGAACTTGCAAAATACGGGTTTCCATCTGCTTGATAAGAGCACGCCCGTTACTCGTCAAACTGACGATTCGAGCGCGCTTATCGTTGTGACAGCAGTGACGTTCGATCAGCGATTGTTCTTCGAGCTGCTTTAAAGTTCGCATCAAAGAAGCCAGTTCTATTTCTAACGCTTCGGCTAAGGTTTTTTGACTGACGTTGTCACCGAGACGCTGTAATTTCCACAATGCGGTCCAACGAGGATGGGTAAGGCCCAAGGGTGAGAGTTCTCGGTCCGCCACCATTTTCCATAAGCGTGAGAGACGAGCAAACTGCTCAGCGAGTGATAATTCTTTCAGGGTGTGCGTGTTTTCAATCATAACGAGTCACATATTACTTAGCGTGCTAAGTAATATAATTTAGTTAGCGCGCTAAGTAAATAGCTAATGACGAAGGCTGACATTTTCATACAAACTCAGGACAGCACCCCTCAATGAAACACTGTACATTATTTTCAATGAGCGACTCCCCAATGTTTGAGGCTGTCCTAGCTGCTGAAATTCTGGTCCATACTATGATAATTGAAAATAAACTCGACTACCTGTTTAGCCTGTCTGAACTCTCCGAAACGATTTACCCCAATACCAAAGGCTGGTCTAAAATCAGGAAGAATATCCGTTTTTGTTTATGGGGCGTGACCAATGCCTATGCTCTAAAAAGTATGCTGAGGCTGTTTTCGTGCTCCGAGTTAGCGGAGGTATTGAAGCAATGCCCACAGTTTTTGGAAAAACCATTAAAACCTTATCTCTGTGTCAATTGGTCTGCCAAAGAGCGTACATGGCACATTAATCAACATTTTATCTACTTAGTTGAACAGTTTGGCTTTAATGCTGCGAAGTTTTTCTCAGAATCAGGCTTCTCTATTTTTGATTTTTACGACAAAAATGGGGCGAGTTATTCATTAAGCCTGTGCAGTGGAGAGATAAGAGAAGGCTCGTTGGGGCTGCAACTGACGGATGAAAAAGGGCAGAAAATTTACTCGATCAGTTTCAATGTTTCTGATCAAGGGCGCAGTATTTACATTGGTTCACTACAAGGTCCAAGCAGTGGTGTGACCGATCGTAATCAAATCATTAAAGATTTGACGCGCACGACTCACGGTTTAAGAACTAAAGCACTGATGGTTGAAATGATCATGACGCTAGCGCGTATCTTAGGGGTTGAAAACCTGTATGCGATTTCTAACCGCGGCCATATGTATCAAGCGTTGCGTTATATTGGCTCAAAGCGCAAATCAGTAAGCTTTGATTACGATGAACTGTGGACAGAGTACGAAGCAGAGAAAATGAGCAAATATTTGTACCGTTTGCCAACCACGCCAAACCGCAAAGGTGTTGAGACGCTAAATCGCAATAAACGCCGTCTATATACTAAACGTTATGAGTGGTTAGCCGAGGTGGAAACAGCCATGTCGGGCCGTATTGAACAGTTGAAACTTATGCCCAAGCATTTCGTGGTTTGATGGATCCACAAAATTAGAGGCTGATGTTATGGTTCAAAACGTCACTGTAGGCAACGCTTCAAACTCAGGTTTCGCAAAATAGTAGCCTTGCATGAGTTCAATGCCGAGTCGTTTTAGCCATAACATTTCTTGTTGAGTTTCAATACCTTCAGCGAGTGGACAAATCCCTAGCTCAATGAGCATTGCGACAGTATGACGGACGATTGCTTGCTTCGTGATGTCTTGATCGATATTACGCAGCAGTGACATATCTAATTTTACTATTTTAGTTTGGAAGTTAACCAATAGCCCAAGCCCGGCGTAGCCTGCACCGAAATCATCAATCGCGGTAGTAAATCCTAGGTTGGAGTAATAAGCGACGATCCGTTTTATGTGCGCTGTGTCTACGATTTTTTCCACCTCAGTAAATTCAAACATGATCCGTTCTGTCGGGAAACCGAACTGCTTTGCTGCCTCTAATGTGGTGCGGATACAGCGCTCTGGTTGGTAAACGGCATTAGGTAAAAAATTAATGCTCAAAATACCTGACAGTTTTAGTTTAGCCGCGAGTTTAATCGCTTTGATTCGACAAAGTTGGTCAAAGCGGTATCGGTTGTCATCACTGACTTGTTCAATGATGGAGTAAGCCGATTCATTATTCAGACCTCGTACGAGTGCTTCGTAGCCAAAGATGGTGTTATCTGCAACGTTAACTATGGGTTGGAAAGCCATGGTGAAGTCAAAAGGCAAGTTTTGTTTTTCTGAGCATTGCTGGCAAATACGTTGGTCCATATGGACTTGCTGTTGTTGCATAATCACTCACTGATATTTAATCGAATAGCATGATTATAGTTACTTGCAGCGTGCTCACCAAATTGCATAAATAAAAACGTGACCAGTAAGCCGACGAGCTACAGCTCTTCAATATGGTGTAGATAGTATTGAGCTTGATCTAAGATTGCTTGTTGAGTGGCGTTTTCACTGTTATCCCAATTTTTATAAATCATGCCTATCCTTGGATTTTTGGCTAACCGTTCACGATGAGTGAGCATGAACTGCCAATATAAACTATTGAATGGACATGAATTTAGACCACTACGGCTCTTTACTTGGTAGTGACAATCTTTGCAGTAATCACTCATTTTATTGATGTAAGAGCCGCTTGCGGCATAAGGCTTGGTGGCAACAATTCCCCCATCAGCAAACAGAGCCATACCTCGGGTATTGGGCATTTCTACCCATTGCAATGCATCAATATAAATACCTAAGTACCAGTCATCCACCTCATCCGGCTCGCAACCTGATAGGAGTGCAAAATTACCCGTGATCATCAAACGTTGGATATGATGTGCGTAGGAAAACTCCAATGATTGAGTTACGGCTTGTTTAACACAATGCATACGAGTATCCCCTGTCCAATAGTAGTGAGGAAGAGGTCGTTGAGCATCAAGGGCGTTGTGCTTGGCGTATTGGGGCATGTTCGCCCAATAAATGCCTCGAATGTACTCACGCCAGCCCAAAATTTGCCTAATGAATCCTTCGATTTGTGCTAAATCCATCGTATTGTCATTCTCAAATCGCATGAGTGCACTTTGAATGACTTCTGCAGGCGATAGTAGTTTGCAGTTGAGTGCAAAAGAGAGCCGGCTATGGTAGAGGCTCCAACGATGTGGGCTCTTTGCCGTCATTGCATCTTGAAAGCGACCAAACAGCGGCAAGCCGTACTGACAAAAGTGGGCCAATAATGACAGCGCTTGTGAGCGGTTAATCGGCCATAACAATGAAGGAGTATACAGGCCGAAAACGTGAATATTATGATGCTGTAAACGGTTATAAATTGCACTGACATTGTTTTGAAAGCTAAGTGGTTTGGGTAGGTTTTCTATGTCTTGTACGCTGAGCTTATTGCGATTTTGGTGATCAAAATTCCAACGTCCACCCAAAGGCGTTTGATGATCATCTTGCAGAAGAATACCGAATCGCTTACGCATTTTGCGATAAAACGGCTCCATAATAGTGGTTTTGTTGGTATTAAAATGCTGAGTGATCTCATCAAAAGGCAATAAAAAGTGTTCAGTATCAAAACAAGTCACTTGTGCATGAGAGAGGTTTAGCTCCTGCAACTGTTGCCAAACTCGGTATTCATCAGGTCGCTGATAGTGAAAGTATTCTGCGTTGATCTGATGACACAGATCACTAATCAATGGTGGTAGCTGCAAATAATCGGCAGTTTCATCAAGGGTCAAGTAGAGAACCTGATGTCCCTCACTTTGCAATAATTCGGCAAAAGCTTCCATCGCGGCAAAAAAGGCGCAGATTTTTTGAATGTGATGTTTTACATAGCCTGTTTCTTGTTTAAGTTCAGCTATCACGTACAGTACGGAATCATCCGTTTTATTAAACCAAGAGTGCTTGATATTGAGCTGATCGCCTAGGATCAAGCGTAAGGTTTTGTACGTTCGCATGCTGTATACCGTTGAGATTGGTTATCGAACATCTTCTACGTTCCAATCAAAAAATCGATCATTGTTGCCGAATAACAAGCGGTGTCTTTCTGTTGCGCTTTGAGAGCCAATTAAGAACAAACAGAGCGATAACGTGAATGTGAGTAGGCTAACATCAATTGAGTGGCTTTATTGCCGAAGGATGAATGATCATTTCCTCTAAACCGCCGCCGTTATGTACTTGAGTGAATCCTTGCTCGAGTAAATAGGCCATGGCTTGGCCCGATCGATTGCCGCTGCGGCAGTAAACTACAATCGGTTGTTGTTTCTCGATGTGAGAAAAAGCACTGCTAACAGTATCAAGTGGGTAGTTTAACGCACCTTCAATATGGCCAGCTGCAAATTCTGCTGCGGTTCGAACATCGACTAAAAGCGCGCCATTTTCAATCCATTGCCATGCTATCGTTGAGCGCTCTGATGCCAATGCATCTGAGGTATTGGAGATCAGGCCTACACACAATAACGCTTTGGTCATCAGTGACTTTAACATGTTAGTTTCCTTCTTTTGGCTTAAAAATTAGCCTTCAAATGTGAATGGCGTTAATCAAGAGATTTCTTAAATCTCAACGACGCGACGATAATCCCACCGACGGTAAAGCTCAACATCCATAGCGCATCTCGCCATAGATCCATGAGGTTAGCACCGCGCAACACAATCCCGCGGATCATGCGCATAAAGTGAGTCGCAGGCAACGCTTCAGAAATCCACTGCGCTGCGACTGGCATGCCTTCGTAGGGAAACATAAATCCAGAAAGTAAAATCGAAGGCAGTAAAATAAAAACAGTCATTTGCATGGCTTGCAGTTGAGTGGAAGCAATGGTTGAAATCACCAAACCTAAGGTCAAACTGGCGGCGATAAACAGCAGCGTACCGAAGAGAATTTGGCTGATCGCACCATTAATGGGCACGTCAAAAATAAAATGCCCTAAGCCCAAGATGATGAAGACCTGAATTAATCCGACAAAAATATAGGGCACAATTTTGGCGACCATAAGCTCAATAGAGTGAATTGGCGTTGTGATCAGCAGTTCTAAATTGCCGCGCTCTTTTTCTCGCACAATCGCGGCACTGGTGAAGAGGATCATCGTCATGGTTAAAATAACCCCCAGTAAACCGGGCACGATATTAACCGCAGAGCGGCGAGTGGGGTTATAAAACAGCGTGACTTCAAAGGTTTTGACGGTGGCTGGACGAATGTCAAAATCAAAATCGGTCAGCGGCATGGATTGCAGACCTAAAATGGAGGCACTGATCATCGTATCGGAGCCATCAACAATCCACTGGCCTAACACGCGGTTTTGCACCGCGCGCTGGGTGAGATCTTTTGGCAGGATCAGAGCTGCTCTCACGTTACCTTGTTCAATTGCATGTTCAGCTTGCTCTGTTGTGGCAAAAGTGTGTTTGACGCTCACAACCTGTGTGGCTTTGACTGACTCTACAATTAACCGTCCGAGGGTACTTTCACTTTGATCAACGATGGCGATCGGAATATTGCGTACGTCAGTATTGATGGCAAAGCCAAACAGCAACAACTGGATCAGTGGGATCATCACTACCATGCCAAACGTAATTCTGTCTCGCGAGAGTTGGCGTATCTCTTTCACCATCACCGCTTTCATTCGAAACAGTGCTTTCATTGACGCCCCTTGCCAGTCACAGTGACAAAGACATCTTCCAAACTTGGGCGAGCTAGATTCATCTCAGCTTCAGCCAGTTCAGGGAAGGTTGTTTTTAGCCACGCGATAGGTTGTGTGACTTGTTGATGAATAAGGATCCGCAAGCGGATGCCAAGTTGCGCAGCAGAGCGAACCTCCGCCCGAGCCATGACTTTTTCTTTTAATTGGCGCAAATTATGGGCTCGGACTTCGACAATGTTGACGCCCATCGTGTTCATTAAGGTTTCTGGCTCACCATCTGCACGAATTAAACCCGATTCCATGATGGCTAAACGGTGGCAGCGTTCCGCTTCATCCATGTAGTGAGTGGTGATCAAAATGGTGGTGCCTTGGTCTGAAAGATCGAACAATTGTTCCCAAAATTCCCGTCTATTTTCAGGATCGACCGCCGACGTTGGTTCATCCAAAAACAGCAGTTCAGGTTTATGCATCGTGGCGGCTGCTAGTGACAAGCGCTGCTTTTGGCCGCCACTCATCCCACTTACGCGTTGTTTTCGGCGCTGATCAAGCCCATAAGTGCACAACTGTTCATTGAGCCGTTGTGCCAATGCTTTGCGCGGCATACCAAAAATTTGCCCAATAAATTGTAGGTTTTCCTCTACGGTCAAATCATCGTATAACGAAAATTTTTGCGTCATATAACCAATTTTTAGGCGCAATTGCTCGGATTGTTTTGGGATCGCTAACCCCAGCACATCAACACTGCCGGAGGTAGGGCTTAATAAACCCGTGAGCACGCGAATTGTGGTCGATTTGCCACAACCATTTGGGCCGAGAAAACCGTAAATAGTTCCTTTGGGGACACTCAGATTGATGCCTTCAATCGCAGTGAAATCCCCAAATTTTTTGACCACATTACGGGCGTGAATGGCGAGTTCAGTCACTATTTTTGCCTCGCTAAATCGACTTGCGCTGGAATGCCAGAAGGGAGCGATTGCGCGGATTCGGGCAGATCCACTTCGGCTAGATACATTAAGCGGGCGCGTTCATTTTCGGTCAGTGCGTAGTAAGGCGTGAAAGAGGGTTCCGTTGCCACCCAACGCACTGTGCCTTGCAGCGGCTCTTTTATACCGTCGATATGCACTGGAAACTGTGCGCCCGGCACGACAGCTAAACGGTGTGGTGCGGGAACGTAGACGCGAGCATAAGGGGTGCGGCTGGCTTGGATGATAGCGACAATGCCGTTGTTTGGGACGCGCTCACCCAAGTTGTATGGGAGGTTATCCAAAATTCCATCGCGGGTGGCGACAATGGTTAACTCGTCGAGCTTTTGCTGTTGCAGTGAGACGTCGGCTTTGGCGGCGGTCAGCGCCGCTTGGGCTTGTTCAATATCTTCAGGGCGAGTGCCAGCGGTGAGCTTAGCAAACTCTTCTTTTGCAGAATCGAGTTCGGCGCGAGCGGCATCACGCGTGGCGGTGGCGCTATCTTTTTCTGATTGGCTGAAGAGCTTTTTACCGACCAGTTCTTCCACACGTTTGAAGTTTTGCAACGCCTCTGTCAGTTTGGCTTGCGCGCGATTGACTTTGGCTTGCGCGGCTGCCGTGTCTTCTTGGCGTTCACCATTACTCAGTTTGAGCAAATACGCTTGCGCTTTGGCCGCCTCTGCGAGTGCATGGGCCAGCACCGCCTGCTGATTTCTGGTATCCAGTCGAACCAATACTTCGCCAGCATGCACTGCGCTGCCTTCCGCGACAGGAAGCGCGCGAATGATCTCATTGGCAGTGGCGGAAAAAGTGATGCGGTCTCGCTCTAAAGTGCCCAATGCTTGCGCGCTATTTTCCGGCGAGCAAGCATTGAGAGTTGACAGTAAAAGAGAGATAAAGGCAATGCGGTGTTTCATGCTCATGGCGAGAGGCTCGGTTAACTTATTGTCTTCATACTAGAAGTTTACCGCGAGCGCCTCAAGTTACATGATTCATCAAAAGTAGAGGATGTGATTAGCTCCACTTTAATATCGGCCATTGTTGGGGCTGAGCGTATTGGATGAGACGCGTGCATGGGTTGACCAAATAGGTGAAATCGGCCTGTAGACACAAAGGTAAATCATTGATCGAGTCAGTGAAAAAATGCACTTGACCCACGTATTGTGGGCGCTTAGCTAGCCATTCATTTAAGCGAGTGACTTTACCGTCTCGGTAGGTGGGTGTTCCCAAAATATGCGTGGTGTAATGGTTGTTCTCTATGACCATATCGATACCCATCGCCTCTGCAACGCCGATTTTACGGGCGACAGCTTTAACCAAAAAACTGACCGACGCCGAAATAATGAGCATTTGAATACGCTCGTCCGTTAACTGTTTAATGAGTGCTTTGGCTTGAGGAAATAGCCTAGGTACGATGCGTGTAGCGACACAATCGTCCGCCAAGCGCTGGACTTGCTCTGTGGGCAGGGTGAGCAAAGGTTGCATCGCAAAATCGAGGTAATCTTCCATGTCCATTTCACCGCTGGCATAGCGTGACATGATCAACCTATCTTGCGCGACAAAATCAGGGTCGCTCGCTATGCCCTTATCGGCCAAATATTCGCTCCAAATCATTGCGCAGTCGCCGTCAATCAATGTGTCGTCCATATCAAAAACGTATAGAGGTGTCGGCATCTATTTAGGCTCTCACAGGTTGTATTTCGTTAAGGTTAAACAGTAATTCTAGCTGACTGCCAGTGGCAAATAATCGCTCTGAGGAACGATTGAGTAAATCGACCGTGAGCTCGCAGCCTCGCACATCCACATGGTAGCGAATGACATTACCCAGTAATTGGTGATGCTTGATGGTGCCATGTTGCGGCGCAGAAACATGGGCACCATAGCTCCGCCCAGCTTCCTTGACGTAGATGGATTCGGGGCGAATAGCCACTTTCCAAGCCGTGTCTATGTTAAACAACTGCTTGGCAGTGGCCGCCTCTACTAAATTGTAATGGCCCATAAAACCGGCCACAAACTCATTGGCTGGCTGAGTATAAATGCTTTCTGGGGAGCCTTGCTGAACGATTTCACCTTGGTGCATTAAAAAAATACGATCAGAGAGAATCATCGCCTCTTCTTGATCATGGGTTACAAATACGGTGGTGAGATTGAGCTCTTTTTGAATATCACGGATCTGCTGGCGTAAATGTTTGCGAATTTTGGCATCCAGTGCTGAAAGGGGTTCATCAAGTAGCAAAATACGCGGCTTGACCACTAAGGCGCGAGCTAAAGCGACGCGTTGGCGCTGTCCACCCGAGAGCTGGTTGGGATAGTGTTTTTCTTTCCCTATCAGCGAAACCAGTTCGACCACTTTTTGTACTTCGCGCGCGATGTAAGCTCTGTCTTGCCCTTGCATTTTGAGGCCAAAAGCGATGTTTTCAGCCACCGTCATATTCGGAAACAGAGCGTAGGATTGAAACACCATGCCAATGCCGCGTTGCTGTGGTGTTTGGTTAGTGATGTTTTCACCGTTGACCCAAATTTCGCCGTCATCGACGGGATTTAAGCCAGCCAAACTGCGTAATAGAGTCGATTTCCCGCAGCCGCTCGGACCAAGTAGCGTGACAAATTCCCCTTGCTCAATGGAAAATTCAATCCCTTCAAAAACGGTATTGTTGCCAAAGCGTTTGGTGAGGTTGGCGACGTGGACGTAATCAGAGCGAGAGGTTGTGTGGGTCGTGGAATTCATTGAGTGGATCCTCGGCTAAAACGACTGGCGAGCCAAGTCAGTAAAAAGATAAATAGGAAGTAAGTCATCACTAACGCGGAGGTGAAGTGACCACTAGTCTGACGCATGTTGTAGAGATAAATCTGCAAGGTTTCATAGCGCGTGCCGACCAGAATGTTCGCAAATACAAACTCGCCAAGTAGAAAAGAGAAGGATAGAAATAGCGAAGCCATCAACCCTTTTCTAATGTTTGGCAGTACGATCAGTAAAAAAGCACGGCTGGTGCTTGCGCCGAGCAGGTGCGCGGCATCCATGAGATCGTGTAGATGGATCGCCTCAAAACTGTTGGCAATTGCACGGTACATAAACGGCAGCGCAATGGTGAAATAAGTGCCAATCAAAATCCAAGGTGTACCCACAATTGGAAATTGGCTATCGGCGTATAGTTGCAGTAATCCAACTGAAGAGACCACAGGCGGTACCGCAAAAGGAATTAAAATCAGCAGGTTCATTACTTTATCGAGACGAGGGAAATAGTAAAACACCACGAAGATCGCCGGAATAATCAAAACCGCGCTGAGTGTCAGAGAAGCGATGCCAATCAGCAATGAGCGGCCAAATGCATCGAGAAAGCGAGGGTCGGTCAGCAGTTTGAGATACCAGTCAAAGGTGAAGCCATCGGGTAAAATCGTTGCGCCCCAGCGTGAAGAAAAGGAATAAACCAAGGTGGCTAAAATGGGCAGCAACATCACTCCCACGATGGAATAGACCACACTTTTATGAAAGGTGATTTTATCAAGGGTAGGATTAGCGTTTTGCATGGGTGTTCCTTGCGCTATAGCTTTTCGCAATTAGCCACTGATTGATCACAGTAATGAAGGCTAAAATTAGCATCAATACCACGGAAATGGCGGCGGCTAAATTGGGCTCTAAGAACAGATCTCCCGCCACTAAACTGGCAATGCGTACCGTAATGACGTTGTAGTTGCCGGAGGTGAGTGCGTAGACGCTGGCATATGCGCCCATCGCATTGGCGATTAGGATAATCAAGGTGCCGAGTAGGGCTGGTGAAAGTACAGGCAAGGCGATTTTCTGCCAATATTGCCATCCGTTGGCACCCAGAGTAGATGCCGCCGCTTGCCAGTCATCACTGAGCGCATCAAATGCAGGATAGAGCAGCAGCACGCCAAGAGGGATCTGAAAGTAGATATACATCGCCAGCAGTCCCCATTTGCCGTACAGGTTGAACTCTTCAATCAAACCGTATTGCTTTAGCAGCAAAGTCAGTGCGCCGTTGACCCCAAGAATAATAATGAAAGCGAATGCCAAAGGGACGCCCGCAAAATTACTGCTCATATTGGTAAAGGCGATCACACCATCGCGCAGCTTGCCATCGACTCGGCGTAAGGAGGCGACCAACATTGCCGCAATCGCAAGGCCCGCGACGCTGGACCATATGGCGAGCCACAAACTATTGCCCAGCCCTTGTAAAATAAAGGATGAGCTGAAGATTTCGCGATAATGCTCCAGTGACCATTGATCGTCAGAGATAAAGCTGTTGAACAAAACCCACAGCATGGGGGCGAGCTGAAATAAGTAGAAAAACAGCGCAAAAGGAGTAAGCCATAACGCAGGTTTGAGTTTGCGTGCCCAGTGCGTTGATTGGCTCAGCACGGCGCTAGGCTTGCTAATAACTTGGCTACTGATCATGCTAAGCACTCCGCAGAAAAGGGCTTATTGTGATCAAGATTAAGCAGTTGGCAGCACAGGCCGCAGAGCTCAGTTTGTTTGATCTCACAAGCTTGGTGCGAAAATTGATCGCCCAATACAAACAGCGGGACGTTGCGCTCTTCGGTTAATATTCCGCCGTGTGACTTGTCATTGTTCATGCCGTGATCGCTGGTCACCATCACTTGGTAGCCATCGTTTAGCCAGCTTTCTAAAAAGTGAGATAACAGCGCATCGGCCATGCGTGCACTATTACGATACTGTCCTGAATCAAGGCCAAACTTATGTCCAGCATCATCGATATTCATTGGATGGATCAGTAAAAAATCAGGCTGATGAGTACGACGTAAGTGTTCGGCGTCTAAAAACAGTGCTTCATCGGGATAGTGATCCCAGTGATAAAAACAGCCATGCTGAATATTGAGTGTTTTATCACAGGTAAAACGATCGCGCGTTGCATCAAAAGGCGCGCGGTTATAGAGCTCGCTGACCCAATGATACGCCGCTGCGGCTGTTGTCAGCCCTTGCTCTTTTGCCAAACTGAAGATGGATTGATGATGTGAAAGGCGCACAATGTGGTTATGAACAATGCCGCTTTCGACAGGCTTTACGCCAGTGAGTAGACATTCATACAAAGGACGCGATAACGAAGGTAATTCACATTGTAGGGAGTATAAGGTTGCTCTTTGCTGCTCAATTAATCCGTTTAAGTAGCCCATGCAATCACGGGCTACGGAATAATTGAGTCCATCAAGAACAACAAGGATCACCTTATTGTTCATGGTTGCCTCTTACTGCTGGTGGATAATGACATTTTCTTGCCATTGACGTGGCAATTGACGAGCTGATTTTTCCCAAGCATTAAAGTCGCTAATTGGGCTCACGTTCTGGTATTGATCGTTAGCAATCAATTTGCTTTGTACCGCAGCAGGCAGTGCAACGTTGCTGCGGATCGGGCGAGCATAGCCTTGTGCAAGGTTGATTTGGCCTTGATCGCTAAAGATGTATTCACGTGCTAGCTTGGCCGCGTTTGGGTTTTTGGCGTATTTATTGATGATGGTGGTGTAGCCGGAAATCACAGAACCATCTTGCGGAATGTTAACGGTAAAGCGGTTACGGTCAATTTGGTCACGGTAACTTAGGGCGTTGAAATCCCACAATACGGCCACTTCAACTTCACCTTTTTCGAGGTTAGCGATACTTGGGTCTGTAAATGATAAGCGCCCTTGCTTGGCGAGTTTGGCAAAAAATTCGATTGCCGGATCGAGGTTCTTTTCACTGCCACCATGAGCAAAAGCAGCGGCTAGTACGGCATTATTTGCTTGCGCGGCAACACCGACATTACCAATACTGATTTTGTAATCGCCTTTGAGCAAATCGTTCCACGTTTTTGGCGCATTCTTGACTAGATTATTGTTCGAGATAAATGAAATGGTGCCCGTATAAGCCAGAGCCCAGTGGCCATCTTTATCTTTGGCCCAGTCAGGGATGTCATTCCAAGTGCTCGGTTTGTACGCTTGAGTTACGCCTTTTTTCACCGCCACGCGAGCAAATGCAAAGCCAACATCACCGATATCGGCGGTCGCATTTTTCTTTTCGGCTTCAAACTTGGCAATTTCTTGCGCTGAGCTCATATCCGTATCTTGGTGTTTTAGGCCATAAATCTTACCTAAATCGCTCCACGTATCTTGCCAGTTAGCCCAACTGCCGGGCATACCAATGCTGTACACTTGGCCTTCTTGTTTCGCTGCGTTGATCAAAGATTGTAAATCAGCCTCTTTAGCAAAAGCCGAAGTCGAAAGAGTCAGCGCAAGTGCTGTGGCAGTCGTTGCGCGGGTAAATAAGGTTTTCATTGTCGCTATCCTTCTGGACTAGGTCAGTAAGTTCGATTTTTATCCTAGGGAAGAACTGTGACGTTTTCGGTGTAGTTATTTGACATTTTTGATGATTTTCTATTGCACTTTTATTTCAAATTCAATCAATTAGCCTGTCATAAATCTGTTATCTGCCTTAAGTAGTCTAAAAGACGTTTATTCACTCTGTATAATATTGGACTAGGTCACGCATGAGATTTCGCAGCGCTTTGCCAGTGGCAAATGCTCCTTTAGAAAAGACCCAACTTGGTAACATTAAAGGCACCCTTCGTGAGCAAATTTGCAGTGGGATGCTGAGCGACAGACAAAAACTGCCATCTGAACGTGAATTGAGTGAATTGTTTAATACAACCCGCATTACAATTAAAGACGCTTTGGTTTCACTGGAAACAGAAGGGTTGATTTACCGAGAAGAGCGGCGTGGCTGGTTTGTCTCTCCGGCGCGAATTCATTATAACCCGCTATCGCGTTGCCACTTCCACCAGATGATCCGCGAGCAGCACCGAATCGCAGAAACTAAGCTAGTTGCGGTACGCAGCGTGATGGCTTCTCGTGAGTATGCAAGAGCGATGGATATTGACCGAATTACGCCCATTCATATTATTGAACGGTTGCGCTCGATTGACGGGCGAGCGGTACTGTTTGTCGAAAACTGCCTGATTGCGCAGTGGTTTCCAAAGATATTAGAGGAAAATTTAACCGCTTCGTTAACGCATCTCTATCAGCAAAAATACGGTTACATCACCACGCGTTCTCGTTTTGAAGTAATCCCTACGGCTGCACCTCTTCATGTGGCAAAAGCCCTTAACTTGGCTGCTGGCCAATCTGTAATGAAAATTTGTCGAGTTAATTACAAACAAGATGGCGAGATCATGGACTGTGAATTTGAGTACTGGCGGCCAGATTCAGTCCTGATCCGTATCGACAGTTGTGATGGAGAATGAATAGCTTTAGACTCGGCGCAACCTTTTTCACCCTGCTAGTCGTTTATGAATTTTTCTAAGCTTAACTTAAGCGCCCCTTTGATGGCTGCGCTGCCTGCGTCGCGACACACGGCGACCAAAATCCAACAATTGGCTATTCCAGCCGTACTTTCTGGGCAAGATGTGCTTGCCTTCGCGCAGACGGGCAGTGGTAAAACGTTAGCTTATGGTTTGCCTTTACTGCAACGGATTGAAGTTAATACTCTTGAAATTCAATCGGTTGTCATTGTTCCTACCCGTGAATTAGCACAACAAGTCAGCCAAGAGCTGAGTACCGTGGCAAGCAAAATGGGCATTAGCTTATGCACTTTATGCGGGGGAGTGGCCCAAGAAGAGCAGCTTGCGCAGTTGGCCAAATTACCGCATTTAATCGTCGCGACACCGGGCCGCTTGCTTGATTTACTCACACAGCAACTGATCTCATTGGAGTCGATGCACTGTGTGGTGTTAGATGAAGCTGACAGACTGTTAGAGATGGGGTTTTGGCCGGATGTACAACGCCTGCTCAGTTTTATGCCCCAAACCAAACAAACGTTGTTGTTTTCCGCCACACTCGCCGCCGATCTCGAACAGGTGGCATTGGCCGTGTTAAATAACCCGGTAAAGATAGAGGCGAATCAAGCCAATCAAGTGGTGGAAGAAATTGAAGAGCAGCTCTACCTTGTGAATAAGGGCAGTAAAGCACAAGCATTAATTGCTCTGATTAAACAGCGGGCTGGGCAGCAAGTATTAGTGTTCATTAGCGCTCGTGATAGTGCTGACGCGGTCGCGAAAAAATTACTCAAAGCGGGTATTCGTGCGGCAGCTTTGCATGGTGAAAAAGATCAAGTTATTCGCGAGAAAACGTTAGCCGATTTCAAAGCGAATCAAGTGGATGTGCTGGTGGCCACTGATTTACTGGCGCGTGGTATTCACATTGACGCGCTGCCAGTGGTGATCAATTTTGATTTACCGCCTAGTGCGCCAGTTTATATTCACCGCGTTGGCCGCACAGCGCGTGCTGGTCAAGGTGGTGTGGCGATTTCACTGGTCTGCCATGGTGAAAGCCAAGCGCTGGAGGCAATCCGCAGCTTAACGCAGCGCGCTTTACCGCTGCAGGCGTTGACCGATTTTCCAGTGACAGACCAACCGACCAGCGGTGAACCGAAGCGCAAACCGCGTGATAAGCAAGCCAACCGCCGCAGTGCTCAAAAGCGCAGCGTGAAGCAGTTTCAACAGAAAACAAGCCATTAAGTCGCTCAATATACGCATTCTATTGTGCGTTTTGATGGAGTAAGGAAACTAAGTGACTCAGGAAATTTATGCATTTATTACGATTGAAATGGCACATTAATCGAGTTTATGTGTAAATTTTCAGCAGCTTATTGTGAACAACCTATCATTATTGGACTAAATCAAGAAAATGCAGTATTCAGTTTCATGAGATTATATTCACAATTTTAGAATCATTTCTAGGATAAATATTCTTTAATCCACGTTATTAACACGATTGTGGATAATTAGTCGTTAATCAATCATTATCAATATAAGCGATGACTTTCTAGTCAAATAATATTTTAATGTATGTCACATTTACTGAAAATTTTTTAACTTACCATTTCGCCACTTTGATTG
>NZ_CAWNMS010000041.1:0-42691 GCF_963875605.1 Vibrio sp. V04_P4A5T148 | reverse complement strand
AGTTGTGAGCCGATATTAAAAGGCAAAGCATGGAAGCTAATGTGGCTAAAGCTAGAAAGAAAAGGGCTACCGAAGGAAGCTCCGGACATATCATGGGCTTACAGAGGTATTGCTCGATTAGGGGGTTGGAAGAATACAAAGCGAACGGGTCGTGCTTCTATAAAGACATTATGGCAAGGATGGTTTAGGTTACAAACCATCCTTGAAGGGTATGAACTGGCTAAGTCTCTTGATTCACCAGACTTGTGATCAAGAGACAGGGTTAGGGTGGGGTGAACCCCCTCCTAGCCTCCCCCTAAAAGGGGGAGGCTCTATTAAGTCCTTAACCCAATACCACGCGAAACCAGATAATGCGCAACCCCATACAGGGCCACTACAAAAATACCAAGCACACTGAACGAGGTAACAATTCCCACATCCGACACACCAAGAAAACCGTAACGGAAGGCATTAACCATGTAGACGATTGGGTTGATTTTCGATACCGCTTGCCAAAAGTCAGGCAATAGGCTGATCGAATAAAATACCCCACCCAAGTAGGTTAATGGGGTCAATACAAAGGTAGGAATAATCGAAATGTCATCAAAGGTTTTAGCAAAAATGGCGTTAATCATGCCGCCTAAAGCGAACACAACAGAGGTGAGAAAAACCGTCGCCGCAATAATCCCCCAATGATCGACCTTGAGATCAACAAAGAACAGCGACACAAGGGTCACTATCGTGCCCACCAGCAAGCCACGCACTACCCCGCCCATCACAAATCCGGCGATAATGACGTAGTTAGGGACAGGCGCAACTAACAACTCTTCGATGTTTTTCTGAAACTTCGCACTAAAGAAAGAAGAGGCGACGTTCGAGTATGAGTTAGTGATCACCGACATCATGATTAAGCCCGGGACAATATATTCCATATAGCTAAAGCCGTTCATCTGGCCAATACGCGAGCCAATTAGGTTGCCAAAAATAATGAAATAGAGCGTCATGGTGATGGCTGGCGGTACTAAGGTTTGCACCCAAATACGCGTAAAACGGTTGATTTCTTTAGTCAGCAAACTGCAAAAAGCCGTCCAATATAAACGATACATCATGATTATCCTCGGCTTTGCTGTTGAACAATACTGACAAACAGCTCTTCAAGGCGGTTCGCTTTGTTGCGCATCGAAAGCACCGTAATTCCCTGTTCTGTTAACTGTGAAAAGACTGAATTTAGCCCTTTCGTTTTCTCCAACTCAATTTGTAACGAACCGTTGAGCATGGTTTGCGAGATCACACCACTGAGTTGTGGCGCTGGCGGAGAATTCTCTGCGATATCTAGAATAAAGGTTTCGAGCTGTAATTTGGCCAGCAAATCCTTCATCGAGGTATTTTCAATAAGCTCACCTCGGTTAATAATGCCGATATTGCGGCACAGCATCTCCGCTTCTTCTAAATAGTGCGTGGTTAAGATAATGGTGATCCCTTGCGCGTTAATTTCGGTTAAGAACTCCCACATCGAACGGCGCAGTTCAATATCGACCCCTGCGGTTGGTTCATCTAAAATCAGTAACTTAGGTTCATGCATTAAGGCTCGAGCAATCATCAAACGGCGTTTCATACCACCAGAAAGATTACGCGCACGCTCTTTACGTTTTTCCCACAAATCGAGTTTTGAGAGGTACTTCTCTGCCCTCTCTTTCGCTAACGCTTTCGTCACGCCGTAATACCCAGCTTGCTGCAGCACTATTTGCTCAACCGTTTCAAACTGGTTGAAGTTGAACTCCTGCGGCACTAAACCAATGTGTTGTTTGGCAAGCTCAAGATCTTTATCAATATCAAAACCAAACACTTTAACGGTGCCAGAGGTTTTATTGACCAGCGAAGAGATAATGCCAATGGTGGTTGATTTCCCGGCTCCATTGGGCCCAAGCAGTGCGTAAAAATCGCCTTTTTCAACCTGTAAACTCACCCCTTTTAGGGCCTCAAACCCACCAGCGTAAGTTTTTCGTAATTGTTCTATTTCTAATGCGTACATTCCACGGAGCACTCTTTGTGATGTTAACCTATCCAATGTGCTGCTAAGGCTCGCGTTTTTCAACCCAATATTAGAAATTGATAAAATAAAAAACGCAGATCCAGCGATCTGCGTAATTCATTCTTGCACAACCTTAACGCTTAACGATTTTGGGCTACCTGCTTAACCGCAGCATTGAGCGCTTCATAACGAAACGAAAAAGTCTGCTCGGTTGGCACCAGATCCAAAATATGAAACTTTTCCAGTTGCTGTTTGGTGTGCACATTTGGGCAAAGTAAGTAGACCGCGCAGTGGGCATCTAAGGCATCATTAATCGCGTTTTCTAAAGCAAGCCCAACCGTCACATCAATCATAGGTACATCAGTAAGATCTAAAATCATCGCTTCATAGTCACTGATGTGATTATGCTGGCGAGCGATCGCTTTAGATACACTAAAAATCATCGGCCCTGAGAGATAAAAAAACAGCACCTTACCATTGGCTTGATCCAATAAAGCTCGTTCGCTGTCAGTCAATGGCACATCGTTTTCATCAGCATCACTAATGGCTTTCACTTGGCGAGCTTGCTCGCGGCTCAAGCGTTCTATGATCAAAATATTTGAGATAAAAACGCCCAAACCAACCGCAACAATCAAATCGACAAAGACAGTTAACAGCATCACGCCATACATGATGGCCATCCCCTGCACACTCACTTTATGCGCGCGTTGGATAAAGCTCCAATCAAGAATATTGAAACCAACATACACCGCAATCCCTGCCAATACCGCCATTGGAATCGGTTCGGTTAAGCCTCCCGCCACCAACACCACTAAGGCTAATACTAAAGCACGAACTACACCCGACAGAGGAGAACGCGCTCCGACCTGAATATTGGTCACCGTACCCATGGTTGCACCTGCACCCGGCAACGCCCCAAATAGCCCTGCTATCATATTGGCGAGCCCTTGCCCTCGCAGTTCTTTATCGGAATCATGCTCTTTACGCGTTAGAGAATCGCCAATTACCGCGGTTAGCAATGTATCAATGCAGCCGAGCGTACCGAGTACTAAAGCGTCAATCACCATGGTGGTGAACATCTCGGCATTAAAGGTTGGGATAACAAAAGAGGGTAAGCCAGCAGGGATCACACCAATACGGCGGATCTCATCGCTATCAAATAACAGTACTGAAATAAGCGTCACCCCAACTAACGCAATCAACTGAACGGGCACTTGTTTGCGATATTGAGCCGGGAGAAAAAATAAAATGCCTAAGGTTAACAAACCAAGAAACAGCTCACTGAACTTCATCTGGCTAATGATCTCGGGCAACGCGGTTAACGTGCCCATAACTCCCCCAGCGGGAGCCGCCTGACCAAGCAGCGGTGACAACTGCAGGATAATCAAAATCACCCCAATTCCTGACATAAAGCCAGAGATCACGCTATAGGGCATTAAGGTGATGTATTTCCCGAGTTTTAAAGTGCCAAGTACAATCTGAAAAGCGCCTGCCATCATGACAACCGTGAAGCTAACTGCAAGCCCTGTTTCAGGGTAACGCGCCACCATGCTGGTTAAAATAGCCGTCATAATGACCGTCATTGGCCCTGTAGGTTCAGAAATTAATGTAGATGAACCACCAAACAAGGCAGCAAACAGCCCCACCAATATTGCTCCCCAAAGCCCTGCTTCTGCCCCCGCACCAGACGCCACACCAAAAGCCAAGGCAAGTGGCAGTGAAATAATCGCGGTCGTGACGCCACCAAAGACGTCACCTTTTAGGTCGATATCGGCAAAACGGCCTCTAAACACAATGCTTTTCCTCATACTCAAAATAGGTTGTCTCACTCTAACAAATCATCATTCTAATCATTAACCATTATTTTACATGTGATTGATTCTCTGTTGACCATCCAAATAGCGATGGAAGCAGTTTAATTTTTTTACTAGGAAAACTCGTCAGATGAGTGAGTGTTTTGTCATTTTATAAGAGAACAGAATTGTAACATTGTGTATAGTCAGGCCTATTCTTGCGCATTACCATTGATGCGATTGAACTATTTTTAAGGGAAGTGAGATGCCAGAACTGAAACAGCTTTTTGAAAATAACTCACGTTGGTCTGAATCGATTAAGGCTGAACGTCCTGAGTACTTTGCAAAACTCGCTCGCGGGCAAGACCCAGATTTTCTATGGATTGGTTGTTCTGATAGCCGAGTTCCGGCCGAGCGTTTAACTGGGCTTTATTCTGGTGAGCTGTTTGTACACCGCAACGTTGCAAACCAAGTGATTCACACTGACCTTAACTGCCTTTCTGTGGTGCAGTACGCGGTTGACGTACTGAAGGTCAAGCACATCATCATCTGCGGACACTATGACTGTGGTGGCGTCAACGCAGCGATTGATAACCCACCACTGGGCTTGATCAACAACTGGTTACTGCACGTGCGTGACTTATACCTTAAACACCGTACCTACTTAGATGCAATGCCAGAACAAGATAAAGCCGACAAATTGTGCGAAATCAACGTTGCCGAGCAAGTGTATAATTTAGGTAACTCAACCGTACTGCAAAACGCATGGGAGCGCGGCCAAGATGTCGAGCTGCATGGCGTAGTCTACGGTATTGAAGACGGACGTTTGGAATACTTAGGCGTTCGCTGCGATTCACGTGAGCGAGTCAACGACACCTATCAAAAAGCGATGGAAAAAATTCTTAATGCGCAACATAACTTGCTGTGTCGATAACAGCGTATTAATTGCCGTTAAAACTGATAGTTAAAAATACAGAATGCCCACTATTTAGTGGGCATTCTATTATCGCTGGCAAAATTACGCTTGCGGCACAACTTTACCAATGTAAGGTAGGTGACGATATTTTTGCGCGTAGTCGATACCTACGCCCACGACAAATTCATCTGGGATTTCAAAACCGATCCACTTGACCTCTACAGGTACTTCACGGCGTGAAGGCTTATCCAGTAAAGTACAAATGTGAATGGATTTAGGTTCACGTAAAGACAAAATTTCTTTTACTTTATTTAGTGTATTACCCGTATCAATAATGTCTTCTACCAGCAACACATCTTTACCTTTAATGTCATCATCCAGATCTTTCAGAATGCGCACATCACGTGAGCTTTGCATCGTGTTGCCATAGCTTGACGCGGTCATAAAATCGACTTGATGAACTAAGTCGATCGCGCGAGCTAAGTCTGCCATGAAGACAAATGAGCCGCGCAACAAGCCCACCAGCACCAGATCTTCACTACCTTGGTAATGCTCTGTGATTTGTTTGCCTAATTCACGAATTCGTTCCTGAACCACTTGCTCAGAAATCATCACTTCAACTGTATGTTTCATACTGTTCTCTTTTCGGGTGATGCGACACGCTACGATCATCGCAGTTTAATGATGGCGTCGCGTAACTAGCTTGGCGCGTATAGTACCACTGCCACACAGGATAGTTAAATAATTAGCAAAACTCTGGATATGATGAAATAAAGCTCCTACGCTGCCGCAGACACGCTCACCACAAATACGCCACATCAATAAAAGATACAATAAAACACGTTGAATCCGATGGGATTTAACACGATCGCACAAAAAACAAACTCGAAACGTTGACCTCAACCATATGCAGCAGTACACTCATAAAGCTTTAAAGCAACTAACAAAATAATCATTAGAGCGAAAAGCTCAATTCAACAGTCATTGGCAAGGATTAACAACTCATGGAAACATCGATAGAAAAACGCCCCAGAACTCGCTTATCACCACAAAAACGCAAACTTCAACTGATGGAAATCGCCCTTGAAGTGTTTGCTACACGGGGAATAGGCCGAGGTGGCCACGCAGATATTGCTGAAATCGCCCAAGTTTCAGTCGCTACTGTCTTTAACTACTTTCCAACCCGAGAAGATTTAGTCGACGACGTACTCACTCATGTTGTACGTCAGTTTTCAAACTTCCTCGCAGATAATATTGATCTTGATTTGCATGCAAAAGATAACTTAACCAACATCACCACTAAGATGATTTCTCTTGTGATTGAAGATTGTCACTGGTTAAAAGTATGGTTTGAATGGAGCGCTTCAACGCGCGAAGAAGTGTGGCCACTTTTTGTCTCCACCAACCGTACTAATCAACTTTTGGTACAAAATATGTTTATCAAAGCCATTGAACGTGGCGAAGTGTGCGATCGGCATGAACCAGAACATCTTGCTACGCTCTTTCTTGGTATCTTCTACTCACTGTTTGTACAAGCAAATCGTATACAAGACGAAGCCAGCATGGGTGTACTCGTGAAAAGCTACCTCAGCATGCTCTGCATCTATAAAAAAGATCACTAGGCTTAACTTCCTAGTCTCTGAATTATGAGCATAAAAAAACCGCTGAATTCAGCGGTTTTTACTATTTAACTAACCAGCAATTTAATGAACCGGCAATTTAACGCATCAGCGTTGAAGTTACTTTTTCTTCTTCGCTTTTGCGTTTGGCAGATCAGTAATCGTGCCTTCAAATACTTCTGCAGCAAGGCCTACCGATTCATGTAACGTTGGGTGAGCATGAATCGTCAAAGCGATATCTTCTGCATCACAACCCATCTCGATAGCCAAACCGATTTCACCAAGCAGTTCGCCGCCGTTAGTACCAACGATAGCGCCACCAATCACGCGGTGAGTCTCTTTATCAAAGATAAGCTTAGTCATACCGTCAGCACAATCAGAAGCGATAGCACGGCCAGAAGCTGCCCATGGGAATGTCGCGACTTCGTAGTTAATGCCTTCTGCTTTGGCTTCTTTTTCAGTTTTACCAACCCAAGCCACTTCTGGCTCAGTGTACGCAATTGAAGGGATAACTTTAGGATCGAAGTAGTGCTTCTTACCAGAAATTACTTCTGCCGCTACGTGGCCTTCATGCACACCTTTGTGCGCCAACATTGGTTGACCAACGATATCACCGATCGCGAAGATATGAGGAACGTTAGTACGCATTTGCTTATCAACATTGATAAAGCCGCGCTCATCCACTTCAATACCTGCTTTTTCAGCATCCATCAGCTTACCGTTTGGTACACGGCCGATAGCAACAAGAACGGCATCATAACGCTCAGCTTGCGCTGGTGCTTTTTTGCCTTCCATTGAAACGTAGATACCATCTTCTTTTGCTTCAACAGCGGTTACTTTGGTTTCAAGCATCAGGTTAAATTTGTCTTTGATACGTTTGGTGTAGACTTTAACCATGTCTTTATCCGCCGCTGGGATAAGTTGGTCAAACATCTCAACCACATCAATCTTAGAACCTAGCGAGTGGTAAACCGTCGCCATTTCTAGACCGATGATACCACCACCCATGATCAACAGTTTTCCAGGAACTTCTTTCAGTTCAAGTGCATCCGTTGAATCCCAAATGCGTGGGTCTTCATGAGGAATGAATGGCAGTTTAATTGGACGAGAACCAGCTGCAACGATGGCGTTATCAAAGTTAACCACGGTTTTGCCGTCTTCACCTTCAACTTCAATGGCGTTAGGGCCAGTAAATTTGCCGAAACCGTTCACGACAGTCACTTTGCGCATCTTCGCCATGCCGCCAAGACCGCCCGTTAACTGGTTGATAACTTTTTCTTTCCAAAGGCGGATTTTATCGATGTCCGTTTGTGGTTCACCAAACACAATACCGTGCTGGGCCAATGCTTTCGCTTCTTCGATAACTTTTGCAACGTGCAGCAACGCTTTTGATGGGATACAACCCACGTTCAAACACACACCGCCAAGGGTGCTGTAGCGTTCAACAAGTACTGTTTCAAGACCTAAGTCTGCACAGCGGAATGCAGCGGAGTAACCAGCAGGACCGGCACCAAGTACGACGACTTGGGCTTTGATTTCTTTGCTCATTTTGACCTCTTGTAGTCATTATCCCTAACAGGCTGAGTGGATGTTCTCGTTGTTTTTAGTGTTTAATCCAATGAATTAAACCCATGACTGAGCCAATTACTTAAAACAAATGAATTAAAACGAATTATTTTCAGACCGCAACAGTTTACAGAGATGTTAATGGTGTGAAAAGTAAATCCATTTAGCCTGTGAGCTAGACGACAATTCGATTAAGAAAAAACCCTTCATAATCCAATTGTTCAATTATTCGTGTTAACAAGGGCGGCTTTAACGGCCGCCCTCTCTTTCACTAAACTTGGCTTACAGAACCAGACGACGAATGTCTGATAGCGCGCCATTTAGGAATGTGATGAAACGCGCACCTTCCGCACCATCAATCACACGGTGATCGTATGACAGTGATAGTGGCAGTTGTAGGCGTGGTTCGAACTCTTTACCGTTCCACACTGGCTTAAACTCAGACTTAGATACCCCAAGGATACCGACTTCTGGCGCGTTAACGATAGGCGTAAACGCTGTACCGCCGATGCCACCTAAGCTAGAGATAGTGAAACAGCCACCTTGCATGTCTGCAGCGGTCAGTTTACCTGCACGGGCTTTCTTCGATACTTCAGCCAGCTCTCTTGATAGCTCATAAATACCTTTTTTGTTCACATCTTTGAAGACAGGAACAACAAGACCATTTGGCGTATCAACAGCAATACCCACGTTCACGTACTTCTTCAGAATCAAGCTTTCGCCATCTTCAGAAAGTGAAGAGTTAAACGATGGGAATGCTTCTAGTGCTTTCGCTACCGCTTTCATGATGAACACCAGTGGGGTGATCTTCATGCCAGTGTCGTTCTTCGCTTCAATCGCATTTTGCTCTTTACGGAAGTTCTCAAGCTCGGTGATATCCGCATTATCCCATTGGGTAACGTGTGGGATCATCACCCAGTTACGATGCAAGTTAGCACCAGAGATCTTCTTAATACGTGAAAGCGGTTTTACTTCTGTGTCACCAAACTTGCTGAAGTCCACTTTTGGCCAAGGTAGCAAGCCAAGCGCGGCGCCATCACCTTTACCAGAAGCCACTGCGGCAGAACCCGATTCAAGACGCTTCAGCGCTTCTTTCACGTAGTTTTGCACGTCTTCTTTTAGGATGCGGCTCTTACGGCCAGAACCTTTGACTTTCGCTAGGTTAACACCAAATTCACGCGCAATACGGCGTACAACCGGTGATGCGTGAGAGTACTCATTGTTCTCTTCAAACTCGGCAGGTGCTGCCACCGCTGATTTTACCGCTTCCGCTTTTGGCGCTGATGCGGCTGGAGCCGCTGCTTGCGCAGGGGCCGCTACGGCAACGGGCGCTGCACCGGCAACTTCAAACACCATGATAAGAGAGCCTGTTGACACTTTATCGCCAGCTGCAACTTTGATTTCTTTCACAACACCAGCAAACGGCGCAGGAACTTCCATTGATGCTTTATCACCTTCAACGGTGATAAGAGACTGCTCTTCACTCACGGTATCGCCAACCGCCACCATGATTTCCGTCACTTCGACTTCATCACCACCGATATCCGGTACGTGGATCTCTTTTGCTGCCGAAGCGGCTGGTGCTGCAGCTACAGGTGCTGCCACTTGAGCAGAGGCTGCCGCCGGAGCGGAACCCGCCACTTCAAAGATCATCACCAGTGAGCCTGTCGATACTTTATCGCCAGCGGCCACTTTGATCTCTTTCAGTACACCAGCAAATGGAGCCGGTACTTCCATTGAGGCTTTGTCACCTTCAACCGTCAGTAGAGATTGCTCTTCTGCGATTGAATCGCCGACTGCGACCATGATTTCAGTGACTTCCACTTCATCACCGCCGATATCTGGCACGTGAACTTCTTTAAGCTCAGCGACAGCCGCGGCAGCAGGAGCCGCAACTGGTGCAGCTTCCACTGCTGGCGCTGCGACCGCTGCGCCTTCTGCTTCAAAAATCATGATAAGTGAACCGGTCGATACTTTATCGCCAGCGACTACTTTGATTTCTTTTACAATACCCGCTTGAGAAGCCGGTACTTCCATAGAAGCCTTATCACCTTCTACAGTAATAAGAGATTGCTCTTCTTCAACCTTGTCGCCAACGCTGACAAGAATCTCAGTAACTTCAACCTCATCCGCACCAATATCCGGTACATTAATTTCGATTGCCATTATTCTTTCCTACCTTAATTAAGCGTATAGCGGGTTTGTTTTTTCAGTATCGATGTTGAATTTCTTAATCGCTTCAACCACAACTGATTTCTCAACATCACCACGTTTCGCTAGTTCGCTTAGCGCGGCAACCACCACGTAACCTGCGTTCACTTCGAAGTGACGACGTAGGTTTTCACGGCTATCAGAACGACCAAAACCATCAGTACCTAGTACTTTGTATGATTCAGCCGGGATAAACGCACGCGCTTGCTCAGCGTAGTTTTTCATGTAGTCAGTTGCTGCGATGGCAGGCTCGCTACCCATTACCGTTTGAATATAAGGTACTTGCGGCTGCGCTTCAGGGTGAAGCATGTTGTAACGCTCACATGCTTGGCCATCACGAGTCACTTCATTGAATGATGTTACTGAGTAAACATCTGAAGCCACACCGTACTCATCACTTAAGATTTGAGCCGCTTTGCGCACTTCGTTCATGATCGTACCTGAGCTCATTAACTGAACTTTACCTTTAGAGCCAGTCGTTCCTTGTGGAGCGTAGCTTTCTAATTTGTAGATACCTTTACGAATACCTTCTTCAGCGCCTTGTGGCATTTCAGGCATTGCGTAGTTCTCGTTCATCAGCGTTAGGTAGTAGAACACGTTCTCTTGATCGCCATACATGCGGCGAATACCGTCTTGCATGATGACTGCAACTTCGTAAGCAAATGTTGGATCGTAAGAAAGACAGTTAGGAACCGTTGCCGCCAATATGTGCGAGTGACCATCTTCGTGCTGTAGACCTTCACCGTTCAGCGTCGTACGACCAGCGGTAGCGCCCAATAGGAAACCACGTGCTTGTTGGTCACCTGCCATCCATGCCATGTCGCCAACGCGTTGGAAACCAAACATAGAGTAGTAGATGTAGAACGGAATCATTGGCAGATCGTTTGTCGAGTATGAAGTTGCAGCAGCAACCCATGAAGACATAGCACCCAGCTCGTTGATCCCTTCTTGCAGTACCTGACCTGAAGTCGCTTCTTTATAGTAAGAAACGATGTCGCGGTCTTGAGGAGTGTAGTTCTGACCGTGCGGGTTATAGATACCGATTTGACGGAACAGACCTTCCATACCGAAAGTACGTGCTTCATCTGCAATGATTGGCACAATATTTTTACCAATGCTCTTATCTTTGAGCAAAATGTTCAACGCACGGACAAACGCCATTGTGGTTGAGATTTCACGTTTTTGCTCTTCAAGCAGAGGCTTGAACTCTTCAACCGCTGGAATCACAAGTTCTTGAGTGAACTTAGGCAAGCGTTGAGGTGTGTAACCTTTTAGCGCTTTACGGCGAGCGTGTAAGTATTCGTGCTCTTTCGAGCCTTCTGCCAATGTTAGGTATGGCAACTCTTTCACAGCTTCATCCGTCAGAAGATCTTGTAGACCAAGACGATCACGCAGTTGCAGCACGTGAGTCATGTCCATTTTCTTCACTTGGTGAGCGATGTTCTTACCTTCTGCCGCTTCACCCATGCCGTAACCTTTAACGGTCTTCGCCAGAATCACGGTTGGCTTGCCTTTCGTGTCTTGAGCATTAGTAAAGGCTGCGTACAGTTTAGAAGACTCGTGACCACCACGCTTCAGCGCGAAAATTTGATCGTCAGTCATATCAGCAACAAGCGCCGCTGTTTCTGGGTATTTACCAAAGAAGTGTTTACGCACGTAAGCACCATCTTTCGCTTTAAATGTTTGGTAGTCACCATCGATGGTTTCGTTCATCAACTGAAGCAGCTTACCTGTGGTGTCTTTCGCCAGTAGAGAATCCCAGTTGTTACCCCAAATCACTTTAACAACGTTCCAACCTGCACCTTTAAATAGGCCTTCAAGTTCTTGGATGATCTTACCGTTACCCATGACTGGGCCGTCTAGACGTTGCAAGTTACAGTTGATAAGGAAACATAGGTTATCAAGCTTCTCACGAGCGGCGAATGAAATCGCACCGCGTGATTCTGGCTCATCCATCTCGCCATCACCTAGGAACGCGTATACACGCTGTTCAGAAGTGTCTTTCATACCACGGCCATCAAGATATTTGAGGAAACGCGCTTGATAGATTGCAGAAATTGGACCCAGACCCATAGATACGGTCGGGAATTGCCAGAATTCAGGCATCAATTTCGGGTGTGGGTAGGAAGGAATACCTTTGCCATCCACTTCTTGGCGGAAGTTGTCAAGTTGCTCAGCCGTTAGGCGGCCTTCAACGAACGCACGTGCGTAGATCCCTGGAGAGATGTGACCTTGATAATAAACCAAGTCACCGCCATCTTTTTCATTAGGCGCACGGAAGAAGTGGTTAAAACATGTTTCGTAGAACGAAGCAGAAGACTGGAATGACGCCATGTGGCCGCCAAGATCGAGGTCTTTTTTCGATGCACGTAGAACGATCATAATCGCGTTCCAACGGATGATTGAGCGAATGCGACGCTCAAGCGTTGTGTCACCTGGGTATGCTGGTTCTTGCGCAGCTGGAATGGTGTTGATGTAGTTCGTGGTAATACCGGTTGGCATATCAACACCGTCTAGACGTGCTTTATCTAGAATTTGCTCAAGTAAGAACTGAGCGCGTTCTACACCTTCTTCACGTACAACTGACTCAAGGGCGGCTAGCCATTCCTGAGTTTCCAGTGCATCTACGTCATGCTTCATGTCAGACATGGCGATCTATCCTTCTATTGGTTGGATCTATAAAACAAGCAATTCGCCGTAGGTTACGACTCATTACCCTGCTGAATTCGGCGCAACGAACGCTCACGACGAGACTCTTCTTTGGTCAAATCCAGCAATGTTTCTTCGATATAAGCTAAGTGAGAATGGGACATTTCGCGCGCCTTTTCCGGCTGACCAGAAACGATCGCATCCACGATATTAGCTCGGTGTCTACTTACTTTCTCCACCACTTCATGGCGGCGGTGTAATAGTTTTAAATTCTGTAGAACATTTTGCTCAAGCAAAGGAGCGAGGCTGCGAACAATATGCAAAAGCACCACGTTGTGGGCCGCTTCAGTAAGAGCGACTAAAAACGCGACCACCGCAGACGCTTCTGCTTCGACCTCTTTTTTCGCTTGTTGTTCACCAATTCTCGCCAAACAGGCTTGAATGCGAGCAAAATCTTCCTCAGTACCACGCAATGCTGCGAAATAAGCTGAAATACCTTCCATCGCGTGGCGCGATTCCAATAGATCGAGCTGGGTTTCAGAGTGGCTAGACAATAAATTTAGCAGAGGATCAGAAAAACTCTGCCAAATGTTCTCACTGACAAACGTACCTCCACCTTGACGGCGGGTTAATAAACGCTTGGCTTCGAGGCGTTGAATGGCTTCACGAATGGATGGACGAGACACCTCGAACTGTTTTGCCAGTTCTCGTTCTGGAGGCAATTGTTGCCCCGGAGAGAGTGTTCCTTCCACTATCAGCCTTTCTAACTCCTGTTCAATTACATCAGAGAGTTTTGGCTGACGAATCCTTTGATAAGCCATAATTTATTATTCTTCTACTCTTTGCAGTCAATTGGTAATACCAATTTTAAGTTGGTGCAGAAATTAACATAATTAAAACGTAGCTGTCCAGCCAAAAGTTGACCTAAATCATAGAACAGCCCACGCTTAAACACTTTGATAACAATAGTCGATTAAAACAGCAATATTATTGGTCAGACCAATTACAAAATGAATACAGATGGGGAAATGATGGGCTAGAAATGGGGAAACATTCTTTGTCATCTACCCTTTCAAGAGGAAACATTCTTTGGCTCCTCCCCCTTCTAGGGGGAGGGAATGTAAGAGCAAACATTGGTTGGGACCTCCCCTTTCTAGGGGAGGGAGATCATGTCACGCATCGAAGGAAGAGAAATATCAAGCCGTTACTTCGCTTCGAGGTGATCAATCATCAATTGCAATGACTGATTGCCGCGAAACTCATTAATATCAAGCTTATACGCAAGACGCACCGTTTTCACCGACGCATCTGGCCAGCGTCTTAAATCGACATTAAAAGCAATGCCATCGATCATAATGTTGGTTGGGTGGCCTTTGAATAACGGCTCAAGCATCAGTTTCAAATGCTTTTCTCCTACCAGCTTTTGGTGCAATAGTTTGAACTCACCGTCAAAGAGAGGCTCAGGAAACGCCTGCCCCCAGGGGCCACCGGAACGCAAGGTTTCAGCGGTGTGCATCGAGAACTCTTCAGGTGTTAACTCCCCGTCGGATAAAATCACGCCCTTGAGCGCGCTTTCATCTAACTCGCGACGTACAGCTTGATCAAACAGCTCAGCAAAACGCTCAAACTCTTTTTCGGCAATAGTTAAACCTGCCGCCATCGCGTGACCACCAAATTTGACGATTAAACCGGGGTTTTGTGTATCAATGCGATCCAGCACATCGCGCATGTGTAACCCAGCAACAGAGCGGCATGACCCTTTGATACTGCCATCGCCACCATCGGCAAACGCAATCACAGGGCGATGATATTTATCTTTAATACGTGAGGCTAAAATACCAATCACACCTTGGTGCCAATCGCGTTGAAACAGCACTAAACCGTGCGGCAATTCGCTATTTTCACTCAGTTGTAAGCGCTCACAAAAAGCCAGCGCTTCTTGCTTCATCCCCTCTTCAATCTCTTTACGAGTTTGGTTAAGGCTATCCAGCTCACTGGCCATTCTACGCGCAGCGTGAATGTCATTGCACATTAGCAGCTCAACGCCAAATGACATATCATCCAAGCGCCCTGCCGCATTGATGCGTGGCCCTAACGCAAAGCCAAAATCCGAGGCAACTAAACGCCTCGCGTCACGTTTAGCAACCTCAATCAAAGCTTGAATACCCGGCCTTGCATGCCCGGCGCGAATGCGTTGCAAACCTTGATGCACTAAAATGCGGTTGTTTTCATCGAGCGGCACAACATCAGCGACAGTACCCAGTGCGACTAAGTCAATCAGCTCCATCAACTTGGGTTCACTCATACCTTGTCGAGTAAACCAGCCGTTTTTTCGCATATGCACGCACAGCGCCATCATCAAATAGAAAGCCACCCCTACGCCAGCTAATGCCTTCGAGGGAAACGGGCAGTTAGCCAAATTGGGATTCACCATCGCATCAACCTCTGGCAACTCGTGTCCCGGTAAATGGTGATCGGTCACCAAGACGGTCAGCCCTTGCTGCTTGGCATAACGCACCCCGTCGATAGAGGAGACGCCGTTATCGACCGTCATGATCATCTGCGCGCCAAGCTCAATCGCTTGATCGACCACTTCAGGGCTTAAGCCATAACCATCTTCAAAACGGTTAGGCACGAGATAGTCCACATTGTTCGATCCCAACATTCGCAACGCCAAAACAGATAAGGCGCAACTGGTTGCGCCATCAGCATCAAAATCCCCGACGACTATGATGCGCTGCTGCTGCTCAATGGCGTAAAAAAGTAGTTGTACCGCTTGCTCTATACCACCTAATTGTTGGTAGGAATGCAGTGCTTTCGCAGCCTTGTCGAGTTGTTCAAGGTTCGTGATACCACGGTTGATATAGATACGTTTAAGCAGTGTAGGAATCGTGTCAGGGAGTTGCGAAAGATCGGGGGCTGGTCTTTGTTTTATTTCAATCATAAATCAGCGGGCTCAAGAACACTCAAGCCCGACTCCTAAAGTTATTGAATCTGCTGAAGGCGTTGCAACAATTGCTCTGGTGGTAAATAACCGCCAACCATTTCGCCATTCGGTAGGAAAATCGCAGGCGTGCCGTTGATGCCTAACTCACGCCCGAGCTGATAGTGTTTGGTAATCAACTGCTTAGCTTGTTGGATGTTCTGCCCTGCTTCTGGCAATTGATGATTGGTTTTTGCCTCATTCATCGCTGCCATTTTATCATCTGCATTCCAGATAGCGGCCATCTGATCAGCTACCTGCCCCGTAACGCCTTGACGCGGGTAAGCCATGTAGCGCACGGTGATCCCTAAATCGTTATACCCTTTCATTTGACTATGCAAACGAGTGCAATAACCACAGGTAATATCAGTAAAAACAGTCACCACGTATTTTTCATTGGCGGCTTTGTATTCGATCATACTCGATTCAAACTGCGCGATCTTCGCCGCATTAACGGGCGCTTGGCGTTTGGCTAACACATCGACATAACCACCATTCTTATCTAATTCATACAAGGTTCCGGCGATAAAATGGCTCGCGTCAGGCGCAGAAAACAGCACGCCACCGGAAGTTTGCACTTCAATCACTCCCGGAATATCAGAGGCTTGAACACTCAGCACTTCCAATCCGAGTTTAGAAAAACGTTGTTCAAAAACCGTTTTATCAAGCGCAGCCGCTTGCACAGCCGTTGACGTCACTTGCTCTGTGGTTTCGGCGTTACACGCCACAGCAAAAAGTGGCAATGTAAGAAGAGTCAGTTGGCGTAATACGCTCATTAAATTCACCTTTTCAAGCCCTTGGATGGTGCTCGCTATGTAATTGTTTAAGTCGCTCAGTCGCAACATGAGTATAAATTTGCGTGGTCGATAAGTCACTATGACCGAGCAGCATTTGCACTACACGCAAATCGGCACCGTAATTGAGTAGATGCGTGGCAAAAGCATGCCTTAATACGTGTGGAGAGAGTTTTTCCACATCGATTTGTGCGATCACTGCGTAGTGTTTAATTCGGTGCCAAAAGGTTTGACGAGTCATCTGCCTTGCTCGTCGGCTGGGGAAAACCACATCCGACGTTTGTTCGCCCAGCAGAGTAGACCGCCCTTGTTCAAGAAAAGTTTCAATCCAATCAACGGCATTTTCGCCCATCGGTACAAGACGCTCTTTGCCACCTTTACCAATCACTCTTACTACGCCTTGACGTAAACTGATATTTTCCATGGTCAGTGAAACCAATTCGGTCACCCGTAGCCCTGTTGCATACAAGAGTTCCAACATCGCTCTGTCACGTAATTCTAGAGGATTATTGGTATCGGGAGCATTCAATAGATCTTCCACTTGCTGCTCAGATAAATCTTTAGGCAGACGCTGTGGCAATTTAGGGCTAATTAAGAGTGCGCTCGGATCATCGCCGCGGAGTTTCTCACGGTGCAGATATTGAAATAAACGACGAATCGCCGACAACATACGCGCCCGCGAGGTTTGCTTATAGTCTTGATCAGCGAGCCACGCTTGGTACTGCTGCAAACCAGTGACACTAATAAAATCGAGGCGATAATTATTGTGCTGCATCCATTGCAACAATTTCGTCAGATCATTGCGATACGATGAGAGCGTGTTTTCAGCTAAACCACGCTCCATCCACATCGCATCTAAAAACTGTTCCACAACCCCTTGATCAGGAGAAATATATTCAGACACATCAAACCTCTGTGGTGAAAATCGAGTTGCTCAGGTTATGTGAGCCACTGGTTTAATACCATAAAAAAACATCATCGGCAGGATAATCGCTGCAAAGCGCGTCATTTTATGGTTAGAATTCACTATTCTTGATTTAAAACGAACACAAAATTATGAAGATCGGTCTTTTTTACGGCTCAACAACTTGTTATACCGAAATGGCAGCAGAGAAGATCCGTGCGCTCATCGGTGAGGATTTGGTGGAGATTCACAATGTGAAAGAAACGCCACTCTCTTTGATGAGCAACTATGATCTTTTAATACTGGGCATCTCAACTTGGGACTTTGGCGAAATCCAAGAAGATTGGAGCGCAATATGGGATCAAATCGGTGGCGTGTCGCTAAACGGCAAGTACGTCGCATTATTCGGCTTAGGCGATCAAGAAGGTTATGGCGAATGGTACCTCGATGCGATGGGGATGCTGCATGATGAGCTAAAACAAATTGGCGCTCAATTGATTGGCTACTGGCCCAACCAAGGCTACCATTTTGAAGCGTCAAAAGCCCTAACGAAAGATGGCCGCCACTTTGTTGGTCTCGCACTCGATGAAGATTCGCAATACGAGCAAAGCGACGAACGCATTCAATGCTGGGTTGAGCAAATTTTAGTGGAATATCACGATTCGATTTAATTCGTTGTTCGCTATTTGTTGTTAGTCATTTGTTGCCAACAAGGCTCGATAGCACCGCCAATCAAATACCAAACCGGGGTCAGTTTTGCGTAATGGCGCAATGTATTGATGCCCGGTGATGCGTTGATTGGTGATGAGCGGATAACGCCGCTGCAATGCACACGTCAAAGTCGCTAAGGCTTGATATTGCGCAGGTGTATAAGCCGTCTCATCGCTCCCTTCCAATTCAATCCCTATCGAATAATCATTACATTTTGCACGGCCAGCGAAACTTGACTGGCCCGCATGCCAAGCTCTGGCATTAAATGGCACAAATTGCACTACTTCTCCCTCTCGTCGAATGAGGCAGTGAGCCGAGACGCGCATCTGGTGGATGGTTTGAAAAAAAGGGTGTTGATTCGGGTCAAGCGTGCCAGTGAAAAACTGCTCAATATATGGGCCGCCGAACTGGCCCGGAGGCAAGCTGATATTATGTACCACCAGCAATGAAATATCTTGCGCATCGCTTCGCTGATCATAAAACGGCGATGGCACTCGACGTGCGCTTTGATACCAACCCTTTTTATCGATCATCAGTTGACCCCTTACACTCACACAAAAATGAACCTTAGCCAGAGGAAATGCGAGATTAGTGGCTGAATTTGAGTAAAACTCAGCGTATCATTCTCACTCTGTTCAACACCATATTAGATTTGCGATGAAAAATACACACAACAGCCAACAACGCCTTGATTATCTGAAACAGCAACTCCCATTGGAAATTACTCGTGCCGTTAGCGATGCACTCAGAGAAGATCTCGGTGGCAGCTTGGATGCGACTGCTGATATCACCGCAAACCTTATTCCAGCGGATGCGCGTAATAGCGCGACTCTCATCACCCGTGAACATGGCGTATTTTGTGGCCAAGCATGGGCAGAGGAAGTCTTCAAACAACTTGGTGGTGAAGTGAAAATTGACTGGCATGTCCAAGATGGTGATCAAGTTAAGCCAAACCAAGTTTTGTGCACTCTTGAAGGTCCAGCTCGCGCGCTGCTGACTGGTGAACGCAATGCGATGAACTTCATTCAAACCTTGTCAGGTTGCGCCAGCATTACTGCTCAGTATGCCAAACAGCTAGAAGGCACCGAATGCCGACTACTTGATACACGCAAAACTATCCCTGGCCTGCGCAGCGCACTGAAATATGCTGTCGCGTGTGGCGGCGGCTTTAACCATCGTATTGGCGTGTTTGATGCTTATTTAATTAAAGAAAATCATATCATTGCTTGTGGCGGTATTACCCAAGCCATCAGCACCGCTAAACAGCTCAACCCCGGTAAACCTGTCGAAGTCGAAACCGAAAGCTTGCAAGAGTTAGAAGAGGCGATTCAAGCGGGTGCTGACATCATTATGCTGGATAATTTTAGCATTGAGATGATGCGCGAAGCGGTAGCAATTAACGCAGGCCGCGCGGCTTTAGAAAATTCTGGTAACGTCACATTAGAAACCATTGGCGATTACGCGCGAACCGGTGTCGATTACATCTCAGTCGGCGCGCTGACTAAGCACATTAAAGCACTCGATCTCTCAATGCGCTTTCAGTAATTAATTACATCAATTATTGGAATAAAGATCAAAAATTTCAAATAGTTAAGGAAGCCGGACGAGCTTCCTTTTTTATTGCTTGCGTATCAAAAGCAAGACGGCATTTTTAAGTCAGTCGTATTTTAGTGATTGATATATGCAACTAAACAGGTAAAAAATCCAAATCACTCGCGCACTGCTCTTTATCTCATTCACACCAACCCACAAGCTTCTTATGCTCTGCCCATCCTTATGCGTTCAAACGGAGCAAATCAAATAATGAACACAAATAAGACAACGAAACAAAGTGGTTTTACCTTAATTGAATTGATGATTGTTGTAGCGATTATTGGAGTGTTGTCGGCAGTAGCTATTCCCGCTTATAAAAACTACGTTCAAAAGACAGAGGTTGCTTCAGCAACAGCAACCTTAAGAGGCTTGTTAACGAACATTGATATGTACCAACAAGAAAATGGCGGAACATTCCCAAATAACACTAACCTTATTGGTGGAGATGGTAGCATGAATGGCTTGGGCACAATCACATTAGATCCTGTAGGAACATCTGGCGGTACTGCAACATTTTTGTTCACTCAAGGATCGCTTCGAAGCTCAACAGCTAGTGTCCAATTTGCAAAAAACAACACTACTGGATGGAAGTGTGCAACAAAAAATATTCCAACTGATTCAAGACCAAATAGTTGTATCAATACTTACTAAATGCTAACCAACCTACCTGCGATTCTGCGTCAGGCTCAGATATTGAGCCCGACGCAAGAACACGCAGTTATTGAACATATCAAAGCGTCTGGTGCGAGTGTGCCAGAAGCTTTGCTCGCTTTGGATTTTTTCCATCCTCATGATCTGACTGAGCAGTTAAGTACCCTTTTCGGCCTACCGGACACCGACTTAACCCGCTACGACTACCCACAGCTCTGCCAACAGCTTGGTTTGCGTGATCTCATCACCCGTTACCAAGCACTGCCGATTGCCAATAATGGCCAAACCCTGACCATCGCGGTTTCCGACCCGACCCATTTACAAGTGGAAGATGATTTTCGCTTCGCGACAGGCTTACAAGTTGAACTGGTTTTAGCCGACTACAAAGCGCTGCAAGCAGCCATCCGGCGCTTGTATGGCCGAACAATTCAAGGATCCTCTCCTTCAGGGAAAGAGATCAGCCAAGATGAACTGGCGAACTTAGTTAAGCTGTCTGATGATGAGATTCAATCGATTGAAGACCTCAGCCAAGATGACGCCCCAGTCAGTCGCTTTATTAACCAAATTCTGCTTGATGCGGTGCGTAAAGGCGCATCCGATATCCATTTCGAACCGTACGAAGCGCTTTACCGAGTACGATTGCGCTGTGATGGTATTTTGGTGGAAACGCAGCGTCCCTCAAGCAACTTAAGTCGCCGGCTTGCCGCGCGGCTTAAAATTTTATCCAAACTCGATATTGCCGAGCGGCGCTTACCACAAGATGGCCGCATTAAACTGCGGTTGAATCAAGACACCGCCATCGATATGCGCGTTTCCAGCCTCCCCACTTTATGGGGCGAAAAAATCGTGCTACGTCTACTCGATAGCAGCGCTGCTAACTTAGATATCGACAAATTGGGTTATAACGACCAGCAAAAACAGCTCTACTTAGCTGCGCTAAAAAAACCACAAGGGATGATTTTAATGACGGGCCCGACGGGCAGCGGAAAAACCGTCTCGCTCTATACGGGGCTACGCATTTTAAATACTGCTGAAGTGAACATTTCCACCGCTGAAGATCCGGTTGAAATTAACTTATCCGGCATCAACCAAGTTCAAGTGCAGCCAAAAATTGGCTTTGGCTTTGCGCAAGCATTACGCTCCTTCTTACGGCAAGATCCCGACATTGTGATGGTTGGCGAAATCCGCGATTTAGAAACTGCCGAAATCGCCGTGAAAGCGGCACAAACCGGGCATTTAGTTCTTTCTACCTTGCATACTAACTCCGCCGCCGAAACGGTAATTCGCTTGAGTAATATGGGAATTGAAGCGTTTAACTTAGCCTCTTCACTCAGTTTAATTATTGCCCAGCGTTTAGCTCGTCGCCTTTGTCGGCACTGCAAAATTGCCGTCGTGCCCTCAATGCAGTTGCAGCAACATTTTCAGCTGCTAGCGACAGAAACCATTTATGAAGCAAACCCGCATGGTTGCAACGAATGCACAGGGGGCTATTCAGGTCGAGTCGGCATTTATGAAGTGATGGCGTTTAACCCACAGCTGGCTGAAGCGATTATGCAAAAAGCAAGCATTCATCAAATAGAGCAGATCGCGAAAGCCAACGGAATGCAGACACTACAAGAATCAGGCATTGAAAAGCTCAAAAACGGCGTAACCAGCTTCAAAGAGCTGCAACGCGTGCTCTATTTCTAACGCTTTGACCCCTCTTAGCTAGCCATTGGGTGACTCTATTGTATGAACACAAAAATCAAATCAGAACTCAAAAATTATCGTTGGAAAGGCATCAATAGTTCGGGCAAAAAAGTATCTGGCCAAACTCTCGCTTTAACCGAACTGGAAGTGCGTGACAAACTTAAAGAGCAGCACATTCAGATCAAAAAAATCAAAAAAGGGGGCGTCTCTTTTATCACCCGCTTGACTCATCGCGTGAAGGCCAGAGACATCACCATTCTGACACGCCAATTGGCGACCATGCTGACCACGGGCGTGCCCATCGTGCAAGCCTTAAAACTGGTCGGAGATAACCATCGTAAAGCCGAAATGAAATCCATTTTGTCGCAAGTCACCAAAGGGGTTGAAGCCGGAACGCCAATTTCCAAAGCGATGCGTACCGCCAGCACCCATTTCGATACCTTGTATGTTGATCTCATTCACACAGGCGAACAGTCAGGTAACTTGGCTGAAGTGTTTGAGCGGCTAGCGACTTATCGAGAAAAAAGTGAACAACTGCGCGCTAAAGTCATTAAAGCGCTCATCTACCCAACCATGGTGGTGTTGGTCGCGTTAGGTGTTTCTTACTTAATGCTTACTATGGTGATCCCTGAGTTTGAAAGCATGTTCAAAGGATTCGGAGCCGAATTACCTTGGTTTACACAGCAAGTATTGAAACTCTCTCATTGGGTGCAAAGTTACAGTTTGTGGGTACTCATCATCATAATCCTCACCACAATTGCCGTGAAAGCAGTACGGCAAAAATCTTTTTTAATACGCTTAAAAACCAGCCGATTAGGATTAAAGTTTCCCATTCTTGGCGGGGTGATAGGCAAAGCCTCTATTGCTAAATTCAGTCGCACACTCGCCACCAGTTTTAGCGCAGGCATTCCGATTTTAGCCAGCTTAAAAACCACCGCCAAAACCGCTGGCAATGTCCATTTTGAGACGGCGATTAATGAGGTCTATCGTGATACGGCAGCCGGTATGCCAATGTATATTGCGATGCGTAATACCGAAGCCTTTCCTGAAATGGTGCTGCAAATGGTGATGATTGGTGAAGAATCAGGCCGATTGGATGACATGCTCAATAAAGTCGCCACCATTTACGAATTTGAAGTTGATAATACCGTCGATAACTTAGGTAAAATTCTCGAACCATTGATCATTGTCTTTTTGGGTACGGTGGTCGGTGGTTTGGTGGTGGCAATGTACTTGCCCATCTTTAACTTAATGAGTGTATTAGGATAGTATTAGCACTGCTAATCTTTTAATTATCGAGTCTGTGCATGGAAGTTTTTATTTATTACCCTTGGCTCTTTCCACTTTTTGCAGCGTTGTTTGGCTTAATCGTGGGGAGTTTTCTCAATGTGGTCATTTATCGTCTACCCAAAATCATGGAGCGAGAATGGCGACAAGAGTGCGCTGACTGCTTTCCCGAATATCACATTGCGCCACCGGAAGGGCAACTCACGCTCAGTGTCCCCCGTTCTAGCTGCCCACACTGTGATACGCCAATCCGTATTATTGACAATATTCCGCTACTCAGTTGGCTCTTTTTAAAAGGGAAATGTTCCCGTTGCCAAGGTCCGATCAGTGCACGCTATCCTTTGATTGAACTGCTCACCGCCAGTATGAGCTTTGTCGTGGCTAGCCACTTCGGTTTTAGTTATTTTTCACTAGCGCTATTGTTTTTCACTTTTGTGCTAATCGCGGCGACGTTTATCGATTTCGATACCATGCTGTTACCCGACAAGCTGACACTGCCACTACTGTGGGCGGGCCTCAGCTTATCATTGATGCACATTAGCCCAGTCAGTTTGCAAGATGCGGTGATCGGCGCCATTACTGGCTATCTGAGCTTATGGTCGGTCTATTGGCTGTTTAAACTCGTCACAGGCAAAGAAGGAATGGGTTATGGCGATTTCAAACTGCTGGCTGCTCTCGGCGCTTGGTTGGGCTGGCAATATCTGCCCATCATCATCCTCATGTCATCTGTGGTTGGCATTGTCTTTGGCCTAATTCAATTGCGCTTGCAAAAAAAAGGGATCGACAAAGCCTTTCCTTTTGGCCCCTATCTCGCCATTGCCGGCTGGCTAACCTTGTTGTGGGGTAACGATATTATGAGTTGGTATTTAGGTTCAATTATGGGGTTATCGTCATGGGGTTAGTGGTGGGTTTAACCGGCGGGATTGCCAGCGGAAAAAGCACCGTTGCTCATTTATTTCAGCAGCATTTCTCGATTGATGTCGTGGATGCTGACATCATCGCTCGAGAAGTCGTCGAACCAGGTAGTGAAGGATTAACGGCGATTTGCGCGCACTTTGGCCTTGCCATATTAAAGCCCGATGGACAATTGGATCGCACCGCGTTAAGAGAAAAGATCTTCGCTGATGAGCAAGAAAAGGCTTGGCTTAATCAGCTTCTTCACCCCATGATCCGTGCAAAAATGATCGCTGATTTAGCAAAAACCACCTCGCCTTATGCTTTATTGGTTGTGCCATTATTGATAGAAAATAACCTACAAACCTTAGTCGATCGCATCTTAGTGGTTGATGTTGATCTAAAAACCCAAATCGCTCGCACTATGGCAAGAGACAAGGTATCAGAGCAACAAGTCCGTTCGATCTTAGCCGCTCAAGTGAGCCGTGAGCAAAGATTGCAATACGCTGACGATGTGATTAAAAATAGCGCAGAAAACCAAAAACTTTTGCCTCAAATCACAGAATTACACAAAAAGTATCTAGCCATATGCAGCCTAAGTCTGTAAGAATAACCCAGACCGGACCTAAGGCTAGCTAGATGACCACGCATAAGTTTGAACACCCACTGAACGAAAAAACTCGTATCTATTTAAGAGTCGAAGCGCTGCTTAACCAGTTGATGCATTCCGCTCAGTTTCGTGACGGTATTCAACACCAACTCTTCTTTCGTTCATTGTTTGATTTACTCGAAATCTTCGAACAGATCCAACTCAAAAGCGAGTTGGCTAAAGATATTGAAAAACAGCGTTTGAACTACCGTAGCTGGCTCAATGTGGATGGTGTTGATCAAGAAATGTTGCTATCGCTCCTTGAAGAGATCGACGAGGTGCATCGTAATTTAATGAGCGCTGAACGCTTTGGTCAATCACTCAAAGAAGATCGTTTCTTAAGCACGATTCGCCAACGTTTTAATTTACCGGGCGGGTCGTGCTGTTTTGACCTGCCAGCCCTGCACTACTGGCTACACATTCCGATAGAAAAGAAGACCCAAGATGCGCACCAATGGATGGAAACGCTGCGACCGTTATCAGATGCGTTGCAACTTTGGTTGAAGTTAACCCGCGAAACGGGCCATTTTAAAGCACGCCTAGCACGATTAGGTTTTTATCAAAGCGATGCAGAAGACGCCAATATCTTGCGCTTGTCGATCCCACTTGAGTATGGGGTATATCCCATGATCTCTGGTCATAAAAATCGCTTCGCGATTAAATTTATCGAATTCCAATCAGGCCAAGCAACAGGGCGCGATATCGAGTTTGATCTCGCCGTCTGCTGTTAATCAATTCCGCTTCAATTCCCGACTGACTCTTACTTTCCATTGCGTTAGGTAATACACTTACGCCTATCCATCGTTACTTGAAGTCCGTTATGTCAAAGAAAATTACCATTGTAAAATGCCCGCAGTGCAAAACCGATGTCGAATGGGGAGAACAGAGCCCTTATCGTCCTTTTTGTTCCAAACAGTGTCAGATGATCGATTTTGGCGAGTGGGCCGATGAGGAAAAAAGTATTCCCGGTGCACCGGATATGTCAGACAGTGATGGTTGGTCAGAAGATCAATATTAGCGCACATATAAAAACAGGGGCCGATTGCTCGACCCCTGTTTATTACTATGAGAACGCTAGTTTATAGCATTACTTCTTAGCAAGTTTCTCTTTGATACGAGCTGACTTACCAGAACGCTCACGTAGGTAGTACAGTTTGGCACGACGTACTGCACCGCGGCGTTTAACTTCAATGCTATCAACCACTGGAGAGTGAGTTTGGAACGTACGCTCAACACCTTCACCGTTAGAGATCTTACGAACAGTGAATGCAGAGTGTAGGCCACGGTTACGGATTGCGATTACAACGCCTTCAAAAGCCTGTAGACGCTCACGATCACCTTCTTTTACCTTAACTTGAACAACAACAGTGTCACCTGGTGCGAATTTAGGTAGGCCTTGTTTCATTTGCTCTTCTTCAAGAGCCTTGATGATGTTACTCATTTTAAAAATTCCTAGAATAAACTGATACTAAATTAAATAGGTTACTGATGTATTTGAGTTTCTTTAATGAACTCAACCAGTAATAGTTCCTGTTCGTCAGTCAGAGCTAGGTTTTCCAGGAGCTCTGGCCTTCTATGCCAAGTTCGGCCCAACGACTGTTTCAGCCGCCAGCGACGAATATCCTCGTGATTACCGGATTTCAGTACCGCAGGTACTTCTTTTCCATCTAACACTTCAGGACGCGTATAGTGCGGGCAATCTAGCAAGCCATTTGCAAAAGAATCCTCTTCTGCTGATGCGAAATCTCCTAATACTCCCGGAACAAACCGAGAGACAGAATCAATCAACGTCATAGCTGGCAGTTCGCCGCCTGTCATCACAAAATCACCAATCGACCATTCTTCGTCAACTTCTGATTGGATGATACGCTCATCTACCCCTTCATAGCGTCCGCAAATAAGAACTAGGTTCTCATTCGTCGCCAGCTCTTCGACTCCTTTTTGGTCGAGTTTTCGACCTTGAGGAGAAAGGTAAATGACTTTCGTCTTTCCCGGTGCGGCTTGTTTTGCTGCATGAATGGCATCGCGCAAAGGCTGAACCATCATGAGCATTCCAGGACCACCACCGTAAGGTCTGTCATCGACGGTGCGATGTTTGTCATGAGTGAAATCTCGAGGATTCCAAGCTTCAATAGACAGCAAACCTTTTTTAACCGCTTGACCTGTTACTCCAAAATCAGTAACAGAACGGAACATTTCAGGAAATAGGCTTATAACGCCAACCCACATGTGTTCTCTCGCTCTGAAATTTTAGAGTTAGAATGCCGGATCCCAGTCAACTTCGATCCGTCGAGCTTCGCGATCAACATTCTTGATCACTTGCTCTTCAAGGTACGGTACCAACCGTTCCTTTTGGCCAAAAGCATCTTTCAAATTCGCTTTCACAACCAGAACATCGTTGGAGCCAGTTTCTAATAGGTCAGTGACCTCACCAAGGTTATACCCCTTAGTGGTAATAACTTGCATACCGAACAATTCACGCCAGTAGAATTCATCTGCTGACAATTCTGGTAATGATGCGGGATCAATAGCAATTTCAAAGTTGGTGAGTAGATGTGCGTCTTCTCGAACATCTAAACCTTCAAGTTTTACCACCATACTCTTACCATGGCGCTTCCAACTCTCTACTTTGTACTCGATCCACTGGCCTTTTTGGTTAATAAACCAAGGGCTGTAATCAAAAATACTTTCAGCTTCGTCTGTGTAGGAAAAAACTTTGAGCCAGCCACGAATGCCATAGGTAGCACCAAACTTGCCCATAACAATCTTTTCGTTTTCTTTGCTCATTGTTTCTTTACCTTTCATCGACATAAGCTAATGTTCTTCTATAAAAGTAAGAATTAAGCCGCTTTTTGAGCGTCTTTTACTAGCTTAGCTACGCGATCAGATAGAGATGCGCCTTGACCAACCCAATGGTTAACGCGATCTAGATCAACACGTAGGCCTTCTTCTTGGCCAGTAGCCGTAGGATTAAAGAAACCTACTTTCTCGATGAAACGGCCAGTTACTGCGTTACGGCTATCCGCAACTACGATTTGATAAAATGGACGCTTTTTAGCGCCGTGACGTGCCAAACGAATGGTTACCATGTCGTCCTCTTTGCTTTCTCAATAATAAAATTAACCCCAAAAACCATTTACGAAAAACAGTCTGGGGTCTCGTGCCAAAATAAAGCCTCGGAATTTTACTCTTATTCCGAGGCTTTGCAAGGGGTTTAGCTATTTTTTCACCAGCAGAAGCATTATGCTTTTGCAGTGATGAGCATCACGCTTTAGTAAATTTTAAGCATCGCAATGAGTTAGGTTAACGACCAAAGAAACCGCTGCCACCCATTCCGCCCATCATGCCTTGCATATTACGCATCATGCCTTTCATGCCACCTTTCTGCATTTTTTTCATCATTTTCTGCATTTGGGTGAACTGTTTCAGTAAGCGGTTAACATCTTGTACTTGGGTGCCAGAACCCGTCGCGATACGTTTTTTACGTGAACCTTTTATCATGTCTGGGTGCTGACGCTCGTGCATGGTCATCGAACAGATGATCGCTTCCATCTGCTTGAACATCTTATCATCGACCTTATCTTTCACGTTGGCAGGTAGGTTTGCCATGCCAGGCAGTTTATCGAGCATGCCCATCATGCCGCCCATATTCTGCATTTGCCCGAGCTGTTCGCGGAAATCTTCTAAATCAAATCCTTTCTTTTCCTTGAATTTTTTAGCTAGGCGTTCTGCTTGCTCGTGATCAACATTACGTTGTAGATCTTCAATTAATGAGAGAACATCGCCCATTCCCAATATGCGTGATGCAATACGATCAGGATGGAAAGGCTCGAGCGCGTCAGTTTTTTCACCGACCCCTAAGAATTTAATCGGTTTACCGGTGATATGACGAACGGAAAGTGCGGCACCACCTCGAGCATCACCATCAACTTTGGTTAAGATAACCCCCGTTAACGGCAGCGCATCACCAAAGGCTTTTGCGGTGTTCGCGGCATCTTGCCCCGTCATGGCATCCACAACGAACAATGTTTCAATCGGATTAATCGCCGCATGCAGATCTTGGATCTCTGCCATCATCAGTTCATCAATAGCAAGACGGCCTGCAGTGTCGACAATCAGCACATCGAAGAATTTCTTCTTCGCATGGTCAATGGCCGCATTGGCGATATCAATCGGTTTTTGGTCGGCTGAAGAAGGAAAAAATTCAACGTCCAGATCGTTAGCTAGAGTTTCAAGCTGTTTTATCGCCGCTGGGCGATAAACGTCAGCCGAAACCACCAGTACTTTCTTTTTATCACGTTCTTTAAGCAGCTTAGCAAGCTTACCAACACTGGTGGTTTTACCCGCCCCTTGTAAACCCGCCATTAAAATCACTGCTGGCGGCTGGGCTGCAAGGTTAAGCGCTTCGTTGGATTCGCCCATTACCGCTTCAAGCTGCGCTTGAACAATCTTGATGAACTCTTGTCCCGGTGTCAGCGATTTAGACACCTCAACACCCACTGCGCCCTCTTTAACGCGCGCGACAAAATCACGCACTACAGGCAGTGCAACGTCCGCTTCAAGCAGCGCCATGCGCACTTCGCGTAGGGTTTCTTTAATATTGTCTTCGGTGAGACGGCCTTTGCCGCTGATATTTTTCAGCGTCTTGGATAGTCGATCCGTTAAATTTTCAAACATCGTTGTCTCTTCGCTAGTTCGGCGATTAATTGGGGTCAGTATACCTTAGCCAATCTAATAGTCATACCCATTGACGCTTCGCGATAAGCGACTTAAACCCGTAAACGCAACATTGGGTCCCCAAAACAGGGGGGTCAAAAAGAGTTATCTCTGCGATTTATCGAATAAAAGCCTTCACCCTGTTAATTATTTGCACCATGACCTCAACTAAGGTGGGTATATGTCAAATCAATCGGTATCCAACGTAGCTCATTATCGTGATGCAAGGTATAATTCGCCAATTCAGCCACCATTTTGTAAGAAGTATGGAAAACTTAATCGCAATAGTCGCCACTATTTTGTATTTTTTATCCATAGCGACCATTATTCCAGGCTTAGTTAATCAAACTGGGATTCGTGCGCAGACAGTATTGTTCAGTTCAGCACTGGCGCTGGCTTTTCATGCGTGGTTACTGAGTGATTTAATCTTCAACGCTAATGGGCAAAACCTCAGTATGCTCAATGTGGCATCATTGATAAGCTTTATCATCTCACTGGTGATGAGCATTGCGATGTTAAAAACGCGATTGTGGTTTCTGTTGCCGGTGGTGTATAGCTTCGCCGCGATCAACGTCAGCGCCGCCTCATTTCTTCCCAGCATGTTCATGACTCACTTAGAAAACAATCCGCCACTGTTGTTGCATATTTCTCTAGCACTATTTTCGTATTCAACCCTTTCGATTGGCGCACTCTACGCTTTGCAATTGGCTTGGCTGGACTACAAGCTAAAGAAAAAGAAGATGCTAACCATCAACCCCAATTTGCCACCACTACTGATGGTAGAAAGGCAACTGTTTAAAATCATCTTGATAGGTAACGTATTACTTACTGGTACCTTGATTACTGGCTTTGATTTTGTCGGTGATATGTTTGCTCAAGGCAAAGCGCATAAAGGCATTTTGTCTTTCATTGCTTGGGTTGTCTATTCTGTATTGTTGTGGGGACATTACCGAAAAGGTTGGCGCGGTAGAAAAGTGACTTGGTTTGCTGTCGCTGGTGCAACCTTACTCACACTGGCCTACTTTGGTAGCCGTTTTGTAAAAGAAATCATTTTGAGCTAACTCAACACGTTTGATAGCGTATTGACACATTCATTTAATTAGATCATTACTTAATCACACTATTTATAAGGAAACACCACGTTTTGGACGACATTTCAACGGGTATATTGTTTGCACTACTCGCGGGTCTCATCGTAATTTCGGCTTATTTTTCAGGTTCAGAAACCGGCATGATGTCTTTGAACCGCTACCGCTTAAAGCACTTGGCCAATACTGGCCACAAAGGTGCAAAGCGTGTTGAAAAACTGCTTGATCGTCCAGATCGCCTCATTGGTTTGATCCTCATTGGCAACAACCTAGTCAATATTTTAGCTTCTGCAATTGCCACTATTATTGGTATGCGCCTTTATGGGGATCTAGGAGTGGCCATTGCCACTGGTGCGCTGACGTTGGTCGTTCTGGTTTTTGCTGAAGTGACGCCAAAAACATTAGCAGCGCTTTACCCTGAACGCGTCTCTTACGCCAGCAGCATCTTACTGACCTTCTTAATGAAGATATTGTCACCATTGGTGATGTTCATTAACTTCATCACCAATGGTTTCATCCGCTTACTAGGCCTTAAAGCCAAGCATGGGGCGGAGGATCATCTAAGCTCTGAAGAGTTGAGAACCGTCGTCAACGAAGCGGGTGGCCTTATTCCTCGTCGCCACCAAGATATGCTGCTTTCCATTCTCGATCTCGAACATGTCACGGTGAACGACATCATGATCCCACGTAACGAAATTACTGGTATCAATATTAACGATGATTGGAAATCTATCGTGCGTCAGTTAACTCACTCGCCACACGGACGCGTGGTGCTTTACCGAGACAAAATTGATGAAGCGGTGGGCATATTGCGCCTTCGTGATGCTTCTCGTTTGATGTTGGAAAAAAAAGAGTTCAATAAAGAGATGATTTTACGTGCCGCTGATGAAGTCTACTTCATCCCGGAAGGCACACCGCTCAACGTACAATTACTTAAATTCCAACGCAACAAAGAGCGGATTGGCCTGATCGTTGATGAATATGGTGATATCAATGGCTTGATCACTGTAGAAGATATTCTCGAAGAGATTGTGGGGGAATTCACCACCTCAATGGCACCAAGCTTAGCCGATGAAATTACCCCACAAAGTGATGGCAGCTTCTTGATTGATGGCAGCGCAAATATCCGTGACATTAACAAAGGGCTGAAGTGGAAACTGCCAACGACGGGCCCAAGAACCTTAAACGGTTTACTTTTGGAGCACCTTGAAGATATTCCAAGTAGCCATTTAAGTGTCAAAGTTTCTGGCCATGCGATGGAGATTGTAGATGTAGAAGAAAACCGCATTAAGCAGGTTAAAGTCTTTCCACGCAAAACCAAAAAACATTAATCGCCAGTCACTGCATAAAAGAAAGAAAAAAAGCTTGGTCACTGCCAAGCTTTTTGTTTTTAAAGGGCCAGATCTGGCGATCTTTAATCCACTTTCAGCTCTTTGAGCATCGACTCAGGTAAAGCAAGCTCATCATTTTTATTCACCGCAATACCTGCTGTGATAATCGCTTGAGCAATCTCTTTAGCTTCTGTTAACGAGTGCATTGAGGCTGTACCACATTGGTATTCGTTTAGTTCAGGGATCTGATCTTGGCTCTCTACTTTTAGCACATCATGCATCGCCGCTAACCACGCTTGCGCCACTTGCGCTTCTGTTGGCGCGCCAATCAAACTCATGTAAAAACCTGTGCGGCAGCCCATAGGTGAGATGTCGATGATTTCTACATCATGACCATTTAAGTGCGCGCGCATAAAGCCAGCGTATAAATGCTCTAAAGTGTGGATCCCTTTTTCTGAAAGAATATCTTTGTTTGGAGCAGTAAAACGGAGATCAAATACGGTGATTGTATCCCCTTTAGGCGTCTGCATATTTTTTGCCACACGTACCGCAGGCGCATGCATACGAGTGTGATCTACAGTAAAACTGTCGAGTAATGGCATTGCTTTCTCCTTATTTGGCAAAGAGCGATGCTCTGCCTATCAATGTTAGATTATGATCGAGAGATCATTTTAGGTACGAAAAATATCTTTCAAGAAATTCTTCAAAACTTTGAGTATCGTGTTGTTCTATCTGTTGCTGAGCGGCTCGAGAACGCAGCACTTCCTCTTCCATCACAGACTCAGAATAAGTTTGATAGTGATGTGCCAGGTTGGCTTGTCGGTATTCGGCTCCTAATGCACAACCTACCTTACCGAGCCCTCCAAACTGTTTAGTCTGTTCAAGTAGTTGGGCGGAAAAGGTTAATTCTGGATTATCAATCCACGAGCTTAGTTTCTCGCATACGGCTTGGTATGCGTTGCCACCACAAGCGCTATCCATTACTTGCGCTATTTTGCGTAAGTCATCGAATACATTATGCGCCCACGCTTGCAGCGTCAGTTTCTCTCCGCGACAGCCAATTTGTAACTCTAAACCCGGTTTACGACCTTCTAAAATCACTTTGTTCCAGTTATCTCGCCAACATGCCAGCTCACAATTGTCCATCGGATCTGAATCTGAAAGAGCGGTCCAAGTGAGGAACAGATCGAGAAAACGCACTTGATCTTCAGTAATACCAATCGGGCTAAACGGGTTTACGTCTAACGAACGCACTTCGATGTATTCGACTCCGCCTCTCTCTAACGCTTGTGACGGCTTTTCATCATTTTTGGCCACACGCTTAGGACGGATCGGTGCATAGAGTTCGTTTTCTATCTGCAAAACATTGCTGTTGAGCTGACGATGTTCACCATCGACATACACGCCTAGTTCTGCAAACTCTTTTGATGGAGTGCGGATCGCCTGATTCAACCCTTCTAGATATTGATCCAAGCTATTAAAACCAATTTGCAAGCCACTTTGCGCGCTATTGGTATAACCTAAATCACTGAGGCGCAACGAGGTAGCATGAGGCAAATAAAGCGTTTTACCAATATTTTCAAATGGCAGATGGCTTTCACGTCCGCGCACAAACGATGAACATAACGCAGGTGATGCGCCAAAGAAATAGGGAATAAGCCAGCCAAAACGGTAGTAATTACGAATCACACCAAAATAGGCTGCCGATTTTGTCTCAGTACGCTGGGATTCAGTTTGCTCGCCATGCAAGGCATCCCAAAATGATTCTGGAAATGAAAAATTGAAATGTACGCCAGAAATGATCTGCATTAAGCTGCCGTAACGACGCTTTAAGCCTTCTCGATAAAGGGTTTTCATTTTACCCGTATTCGATGAACCATATTGCGCCAGTTCGATATCATCTTCGCTGCCAACATAACAAGGCATAGAAAGCGGCCACATCTTTTCGTCACCCAATTTGGTTTGAGCAAAATGGTGAATATCCGCCAGTTGTGAGAGTAAAGTCGGCACGTCATGAGAGACTGGTGTAATAAATTCAAGCAATGACTCCGCAAAATCAGTGGTGATCCAACGGTTGGTTAATGCGCTGCCGAGTGCTTCTGGATGAGGAGTCAGAGCTAACGAGCCTTCTGGGGTATAGCGTAACGTTTCACGCTCAACGCCTCGGCCAAACTGCTTAAACACTTCTGATTTTTTAGTGACTTGTTCAAGTCGTGCGGCAAAATTAGTCAAAATAATGATTCGCTTATAGGTGAATGATCCGAATGAAAGCGGCTCTAACTCAGCAAGAGAGTAGAATGGAGGCAAACAATCTGCCCCCTATAAATGTGTACTCTAGCGGATGATTTCAAGCTCTTCTACGGGAATATCTAATTTTTCAAGTTGTGGCTTCAACGTTTTCGCATCACCCACCACGATAATTTGATACTCTTGTGGTGCAAACCATTTAGCGGCGAGTTTATTGAGCGTTGATTTTTTTACGTTTTCTACCAGTTCATTTCGTTGCTGTAGGTAATCTTCATCCAAACTATAGGTCAAAATATTACTAAGCAACTGCGCTTTTTGTGATGGTGTTTCATACGTCAGTGCATCTTGTTGGCCGACAGCAAGGCGCATAAATTTTAGCTCTTGGTCGGTTAAGCCACTTTGACTGAATGTTGCCATCTCTTTTTCTATTTCAACGATTGAAGCTACAGTGGCATCAGCACGCACTTGAGCATTGAAAACGATAGCGCCCACTTCTCGATTGCTCGCGAAATAACTCCCAGCGCCATAGGTGTAGCCTTTATCTTCACGCAAATTCTGATTAATGCGGCTGTTAAAGTTGCCCGCTAAATTGAAGTTAGCCAGTTGGCTGAGAAAAAGCTCGCCAGTGGCATCAAAAGGCAACCCTTTTCGCACAAAACGGACGATGCTCTGCGGCGCATCAGGCTTATCAACCAGATATATCTTTCGCTCTGTCAGTGAGTTCACCACTTGGGGACGTAACAAAGGAGAAGCTTCACCACGCCACTGCCCTAAAAAGGTTAACTGTTTAGCGACCTCTTTTTTGGAAATGTCGCCAACCACAACGATTTGCGTACCATGTGGCGTGTAATGTTTCGCATAAAAGCGTTTTACATCTTCTAAGGTTAAATCGTTTAGTGATTGCTCAGTGCCTTCACTTGAACGCGCAAAAATAGAGTTGCCAAACAGCACTTGACGAGTAGCTTGTGAAGCAAGCCAGCCCGGTGTTTGGTGCTGGTAAACCAACCCTTCCAGCATCTGTTGTTTCAGCCGTGTAAAATCGCTCTCTTTGAAAGCAGGATGAAATAAAACTTCTTCAACCACATCCAATGTTGCTGCAACATTCTTCTTCAAACTAGAGACGATAATACTGGTCGAATACTCATTGGCAGTAACACTGATAGTCGAACCTAACGTGTCGAGTTGAGCTTGAATCGCTTCCACTGAGCGTCGAGTTGAGCCTTCTTCAAGTAGCGCCGCGGTTAAATTAGCTAACCCTTCTTTGCCACGCGCGGCATGTCGCTCTCCTGCTGGTAAATTGATATTAATTAGCACGGTCGGCGTTTCGCTGGTTTGTGTGGCTAATAACTCAATACCGTTATCAAAATAGAGTTCATACAGTGTCGGCATTTGTGCTTTCACACCTTTTGCCACAGAAGGCATGATTGAGCGATCAAATTGATCTTCAACCTGGCGATAAGCCAATTGATCTTCGGTTATCGTTTGATGCTCAGGTAGCACTCTTTTAGGTGGTACGAAATTGGCTTTTTGAACGGCAAGATCGGCTTTATGTTTAGGCACAACACTTAAGGTAACCTTATGTTGATGAGCAATGAAGCGCTGATAAGCCTGCTGAATTGACTCTGGGGTGACCGCATGAATCTGAGCTAATTGCTGCTCTAGGCGATCAGGCTGCCCATAAAACGTTTCGTTGGACGCAAGCTGCGTCACTTTTCCAGATACGCTTTGCAGCGCAAAGACCGCATTCGCTTCCGCCATACCGGTAATTTGATCAAGTCGACTCTGATCTACCCCTTGCTGTTCAAACTGACTGAGTGTTTGCATTAACTCTCGATACAAAGGAGCAAGCTGAGCCTTTTCGCCCGAAGGGGCCATGGCATAAACATAGAAGTTACAAGCCAATTCGGCGCAATCTTGGAATGCACCCGCATTGACGGCTTTTTGAGTTTTGACTAACGCTTGGTAGAGATAACTATTGGTACCGCTGCCTAGCACTTTGGCAAGCGCATCTAGCGATGCTTGACTTTGAGCACCGCGATATTCTGTCGGCCAGCCCACCACAACCATGGGTTGCTGAATGCGATCTTCCAAGGTAATGAAACGATCTTGCGCCAACTGGGCCGGCTGTTTAGGTGCGTTATCAACGGCTGGGCCTGCCGGTATGGTGCCAAAATATTGATTAACCCATTCAAGTGTTTGCTGAACATCAATATCGCCACCAATGGTCAGCACCGCATTATTCGGCCCATACCAACGTAAGAAAAACGCTTTAAGATCGTTGACGTCCACTCGGTCAAGATCTTCTACATAACCAATGGTTTGCCATGAATAAGGGTGTCCTTCGGCATACATCGCCTCCGCCATTTTTTCCCACATCAAGCCATAGGGGCGGTTGTCGTAGTTTTGTGCGCGTTCGTTTTTTACTGTGTCACGTTGGATCTCAAATTTACGTTGAGAAACCGCGTTGAGTAAAAATCCCATCCGATCAGATTCGAGCCACAACACTTTTTCTAGCTGATTTGAAGGCACGGTTTGGTAATAATTAGTACGGTCACGGTTGGTACTCCCATTCATGGTTCCTCCCGCTTCGGTGATCAAACGAAAATGTTCTTGATCGCCAACGTGCTCCGTTCCTTGAAACATCATGTGTTCAAAGAAATGAGCAAACCCTGACTTTCCAACCTCTTCACGTGCCGAACCCACATGATAAGTGACATCGACATGCACTAAAGGATCTGAGTGATCCGGTGAGAGCACGACAGTAAGACCATTATCGAGCTGATATTTTGCATAAGGGATCATCACTTTTTCTGGTTGAGCATCCACTTGCTCAATCAGCGTAACTCCTTTCGGTAATGATGAAAAAAAAGCGATAGGTGCGACCGTTGATGAACAGCCATAAATGGCAATAAGAGAAAGGGCACCTAGCCAAATTTTTCTCATGACAGCTCCTTAGAAAAAACCATAGAATACAGCGGCAAGCATGATGTAACGCAGTGCTTTGCCGATCAAAATAATGACAAAAGTAGGTAAAAATTTCATGCGTAGCCAACCTGCGGCCAAACAAAGCACATCACCCACCACAGGTAGCCAACTAAATAAGAGAGCCCAATAACCATATTTATTGAGCCAAGCTAACGCTTTATGACCGTGCTTTTCGCTTTCAGTTCGATTAGGCAACCAGATACCGAGCCAATAGTTGGTCAGACCGCCGAGGGTATTGCCAGCGCTTGCAACGGCGATAACCCAAAATACGGGAAATTGATTCAGGCTTAATGTGGCGAATAAACTCGCTTCTGAGCTTCCCGGTAATAAGGTAGCACTGAGAAAACCACTAAAAAAAAGCACCCACAGAGCAGAGCCAGCAAACCAATACGAGAGCGGTTCCAAATAGGTGCTAAAAATGTCTAACATTTCATATCAAGAAGAACTTTGCCTCGAGTATGGCCTGTTTCAATCTGTTGATGAGCCGCAGCCACTTCCGCCATTGGATAAACAGCTTGAATTTCCGTTTTCAATAAGCCAACGCTGACCATATAAAGCATGGTATCAAGCTGTTCAGGATTAGGATCAACTAACATGCCTGTAGCTTCAAAACCAAGTAATTTTGCTTTTTCACAAATAAGCTCAGCACTTAGAGTCGGAACAGTAACGACACGCGCATGATCTTTCAAGCATTTCAAAGCGTCGAGAGCCGCATCACCACCGACTAAATCAATCAGCACATCCACTTCTTCTAAACGCTGTGAAGCAGGAGCAAAATTGTAATTAATCGCATGAGCACCAAGAGTCGCTAAATAATCCAAATTTTGTTCGCTGCACGTGGTATACACTTCGGCTTTTGCTGCTAAAGCAATTTGTACCGCTAAGTGCCCGACACCACCGGCGCCCGCGAGGATCAATACGCAATCCCCCTCTTTCACTTGCGCTTTATTTAGGGCTTGCGCCGCCGTTTGCCCTGCCAGTGGCAGCACAGCTGCGGCTTCTAAGGTCACAGCATCAGGAACAAGGCTGAGTTCGCTTTCTGCCACACACAGATATTGGCTGTAACCGCCGCCACGCAACGGAAACCCAACAAAGCCCGCCACATTATCTCCAATTTGAAAGCGGCGATTATCTTTCCCTACCTCAACAACTTGTCCAGAAATATCGTAACCTGGCACCCATGGCAGTTTATCTTTGTTTTGCGCTGCAGCCCACCCCAGACCAGCCCGAGTTTTTACATCAATAGGGTTTACACCAGCAAACGCCACTTTTATTAACACTTCGCCAGCTTTAGGTTGAGGAACGTCACTGGTTTGAATAACGAGCACCTCTGGTCCACCAAACTCAGTAATTGCGATCTGTTTATTATCCATGTCAAACTTCCCTATTGATAAAAAGAAAGGGATGCCTCAGCATCCCTTTGAATATATACCATTTTATTGCTTCTAGTTAATCTTTAGCTCGCAAAATAACCATCAGCTCGTCTAGGCTTAGCCAACAAGAGCAAGCAAAACACCTGCTGCAACAGCAGAGCCCAGTACACCTGCTACATTTGGCCCCATGGCGTGCATCAATAAGAAGTTCTGTGGATTAGCTTCAAGCCCCACTTTGTTCACTACTCGCGCCGCCATCGGTACCGCAGACACACCAGCAGCGCCAATAAGAGGGTTAATATCCTCTTTCGAGAATTTATTAAGCACTTTCGCCATCAACACACCACCAGCCGTACCAATACTGAAAGCAATAGCACCGAGCGCCAAAATACCTAATGTTTCCAAGTTCAAAAACTTATCAGCCTGCAGTTTAGAACCAACGCCTAAGCCTAAGAAGATAGTAACGATGTTGATCAGTTCATTTTGTGCTGTCTTGGATAGACGCTCAACTACACCCGATTCACGCATTAAATTACCTAGACAGAACATACCCACTAATGGCGTTGCTGACGGTAAAAATAGAATCGTCATCAATAGCACCGCCAAAGGAAACAGTATTTTTTCCGTTTTCCCAACGTGGCGTAGCTGAGCCATTTTGATTTTTCGCTCTTCAGGTGTTGTAAGTGCCTTCATAATCGGTGGCTGAATGATAGGAACTAATGCCATATAGCTATAAGCCGCCACAGCGATTGCACCTAATAAATCCGGCGATAATTTACTGGCAAGGAAAATAGCGGTTGGGCCATCGGCTCCACCAATGATGGCGATGGACGCAGCATCGGCCATGGTAAATTCCATACCCGGTACATAGTTGAGTAATATCGCACCAAACAGGGTGGCGAAAATACCAAACTGAGCGGCCGCACCTAGCCATAACGTTTTAGGGTTTGCAATCAATGCCCCGAAATCGGTCATCGCGCCCACGCCCATAAAAATCAGCAGTGGAAAAACGCCCGTCTCAATACCAACATGATAAACGTAATAAAGCAGACCGCCGGGTTCGGTAAAACCCGCATTCGGAATATTCGCTAAAATCGCACCAAAGCCGATCGGCAATAACAGCAGTGGCTCAAAGCCTTTGCGAATAGCCAAAAACAGCAGTAAACAACCGACCAAAATCATGCAGATTTGGCCTAGCTGAAAATTAGCGATCCCTGTTTCAGACCATAAGGTCAGTAATCCGTCCATGGTTCTCCCTTACGCTAAGCTAAGCAATGGTGCACCAACAGTCACAGCATCACCCTCTTTGACATGAAGATCTTGAACAATACCGCCACGTGCCGCACGGATCTCGGTTTCCATCTTCATCGCTTCCAGAATCACTAACACATCCCCTTCTAACACCTCAGAACCAGCTTGAACATTCACTTTAAAAATGTTGCCAGCGAGTGGTGAAGGAACGGCTTCTGCATTGTTACTTGTCGGCACGCTTGATGGCTGTGCTGCTTGAGACTGGCTGGCAGAAATCGAGCTAAGCTGGCCTTGTGGCCCCACTTCAACCGTGTAAATTTGCCCATCCACTTTAACACTGTAGGTTTCAATACCACCTTTTGTCACAACGGTGGCAGGTGTAGGTTTGGCTGACTCCAAGGTTGGCGCAGGCTCAAATGCATCCAGATTGTGACGATTTTTCAAGAACTTCAAACCAACTTGTGGGAACAATGCATAAGTCAGAACATCATCCACCGTATCTGTAGCTAATGAAATTCCCTCTGCTTTTGCCTTTTCAAGCAATTCAGTGGTCAACACGGCCATTTCTGCATCCAACAAATCGGCTGGACGGCAAGTGATCGGCGTAAGATTACCCAACACCTTGGCTTGCAACTCAGCATTCACTGGCGCAGGCGTTGCACCGTATTCACCTTTTAATACCCCTGCAGTTTCTTTCGTGATGCTCTTATAGCGCTCACCAGTAAGGACGTTGATCACCGCTTGTGTTCCCACGATTTGAGATGTTGGAGTCACAAGGGGAATGAAACCTAAATCTTTTCGCACACGAGGGATCTCTTCAAGAACCTCATCAAGGCGATCGGCCGCTCCTTGTTCTTTTAGTTGACCTTCCATATTAGTCAACATACCACCAGGAACCTGCGCAATAAGAATACGAGAATCGACACCTTTTAACTGTCCTTCCCATTTAGCGTATTTCTTACGCACTTCACGAAAATAAGTGGCAATCGGTTCAAGCTGTGTCAGGCTCAGGCCCGTATCACGCTCGGTTCCTTCAAGCATAGCGACCACTGTTTCGGTTGGTGTGTGCCCGTAAGTTTGGCTCATTGACGAGATAGCGGTATCCAAAATATCGATACCAGCTTCTACCGCTTTAACGGCTGTTGCCGCTGAAAGACCAGTCGTTGCATGGCTGTGCAGCGCTAAAGGTACGGCACAAGAGGATTTAATACGGGTGATCAGATCTTCAGCTTCATACGGCTTGAGCAGCCCAGACATATCTTTAATACACAAAGAGTGGCAGCCGAGATCTTCCAACCGCTTGGCAAGATCAACCCAAGTATCTGAATTATGAACAGGGCTAGTGGTGTAAGACAGTGTGCCCTGCGCGTGTGCGCCAACATCAATTGTCGCTTTGACCGCTTTTTCAAAATTGCGAACATCATTCATCGCATCAAAAATACGGAAAACATCCATACCATTCGCGTGAGCTCGTTCGACAAACTTTTCAACAACATCGTCAGCATAGTGGCGATAGCCTAGTAAATTCTGGCCGCGTAGCAACATTTGCATTGGGGTATTGGGCATCGCTTGCTTAAGCGAACGTAAACGCTCCCATGGATCTTCACCGAGAAAACGGATACAAGCATCAAACGTTGCTCCTCCCCAAGTTTCCAGTGACCAATAACCGATCTTATCGAGCTCTGCTGCAATAGGCAGCATGTCTTCGATACGCATGCGCGTGGCAAATAGTGACTGATGGGCATCACGAAGGACCACATCCGTAATAGCTAGTGGTTTAGACATGCTCATAAACTCCTTTTCATCCTTTCTATGCTATTTAGCTAATGCGCGGTGCTGATGCACTGCTGCAGAAATTGCCGCCACAATTTGCGGGCTCACAGCTGAAGGGTTTGGTTGAACTTTTCGATGTGGAATCGGCGCTGCGATCGGTTGTGGTACTTCTTCCGGTACCAAGGTTGACATTAACCGAACGAGATAAACGAGAATAGTTAGAAAAATAAAGACTACAGCCATCCCCGTAATCATAAGGGTGGCGGCGTCAACTAATAGGCTTCCAATAGTAGTCATGTTGCTTCCTTTCTGTGTCATCCTGACAACAATTGCTACGCATTTTTACAAATGCGATCTTGGCAAGTGGACTAGGATTATCTCGATTGGTTAATAATTGTCAATTTTGTTTAAGGGACTCTTGTAGATAACACACAAAATCGGCGAACAATTACTCACACAAATCACAAAACTCTGAATTTTCTCTATTAAGAAGGGCATTTAACTAGCCAATACGGCTACGTTAATCAAAAAATGATGCAGATACTGAGAGGGAGTTAAAACATTGCAGATTAACAAGATAAAACAAATAGTTGCCATTTTCAATTTAACAAAATAGCAACAAAAAACCAACATAAAAAAAAGCCCCGCACAATGCGAGGCTTCTTAATAAATGGCGCGCTCAGGAGGATTCGAACCTCCGACCGCCTGGTTCGTAGCCAGGTACTCTATCCAGCTGAGCTATGAGCGCGCAAAGCTTTGATATTAATCAGCGATAATCGCTAACAGTATCAGGATCAATGACCCTTTGAATAAGTGGCGCGTCCTGGAGGATTCGAACCTCCGACCGCCTGGTTCGTAGCCAGGTACTCTATCCAGCTGAGCTAAGGACGCGCAGAGTTAATGACAGTATCACTAACTTTAAATAAGTGGCGCGCTCAGGAGGATTCGAACCTCCGACCGCCTGGTTCGTAGCCAGGTACTCTATCCAGCTGAGCTATGAGCGCGCA
>NZ_CAWNMS010000040.1:0-42947 GCF_963875605.1 Vibrio sp. V04_P4A5T148 | reverse complement strand
GGGCAGTAGGCGAGATACTTAGAAAACTATGTGAATGGAAAAGTGTGAATATTATTGAAGCGGAGTGCTGCGTAGATCATATTCATATGCTTTTAGAAATACCACCGAAGATGAGTGTTTCATCATTTATGGGGTATTTGAAAGGAAAAAGTAGCCTGATGCTATATGAGCGATTTGGAGATTTGAAGTTCAAGTACAGGAATCGAGAATTTTGGTGTCGAGGGTATTATGTAGATACGGTAGGAAAAAATACCGAGAAGATACAAAGTTACATAAAGCACCAACTAGAGCAGGATAAAATGGGAGAGCAATTATCGCTCCCGTACTCAGGTAGCCCGTTTACGGGCCGCAGGAAATAGTCATATGCAAATGTCAGATCACTATGCGCCTGCTAGGGCGCTGCCAGTAGGAAAGCCTTATAGGCGCATATGAAAAACCACCGGCTATGCCGGTGGATACTTTTTAGCTATGCAAAGCTAGCGGGGCACTTTAGTGACGAATCATTATTTTTGTCAGCACATCTTTATTTATTTTGTATATAATCGCTCAACATTGATCTAGCTCAAGTTTATTATGCGAATTTCTCTTGCTGGCTTTTGGCAGCTTTCACCGTTGACTGATTTATCGATCCCGCAAGATGATCTTTGTTTTCCTGCGCCTCTTAGCCAAGTATTACCTCACGATATGACAGAAGCACAAATTGCCGAGCAAGAGTGGCATTTGATGCATGATGTTGAGGTGGATGAAGTGATGCTTGGTTTTGCTGCAATTGATCTTGTGCTTGAGGGGATCGATTTTTATGCGGAAATACGTTTAAACGGTGTGGCACTATTTGATTGTGATGGCAGTCAAGCGGTGTATAAAAAAGACATTCGGCCTTTGCTGCAACTCGGCCGCAATCGATTCGAAATTTTGTTTGTTGAGCAAGAAGAAGAGTGGTTGCTGGAGGATCAAGATTTACCGCAATTATGCCCATTGGGACACCACTCGGTGAAGAAATACGATGAGCGAATGGGTATTTGGCAAGAGCCTTATCTGCAATGCATTCGTCATGTTCGTTTAGAGCATGTTACCACTGAGCAAATCTGGCACTATGGTGGTGGCTGTGAGTTTTTGGTTCACTTACATTATCAAACCTACGCACCAGGATTAGTTTCCGCGGTGGTGAAATTTAATGGTATGAGCTATCAGTTACCTATTGATGTGCGCCATCAGCACGCCAGTGCTTTATTTCAAGTGGAAGCGCCGAAGTACGCAGATCTTACACAGCTTAACCCGAATGATTTGTATACCTTATCGGTGCAACTTGATGGTCAGCAGCAATCCTTCCATATCGCGTTAAGCGAAGATCTCTGTGTTACCCATTTTCCTATCTGATCAACGTACAGTTAATGAGAGCATTTCATTGGTGACCATTCTTGCGGATGCCTCTTTTGCCAGAACTTCTCGTAGAAGTAGTAAGCACACGTATTAATGCTTGGTTCGATCATGGCTAAAACACCACCAATGACAAAACTTCCGGTCATAATATATGCCACGCTAAATGCAACACTGAAGTGCACTACAGCAAAGCTACCTGTTTTAATTTTGGCCGATTGTGAGTAGCGGTGCAGTGGGGTGTAGTGCGCCCATACTTTTTCGTGAAAGTAAAAAGCAACGGTATTGACCATCGGCTCAAGCATGGCAATCAGACTACCAAGAATAATGTCGCCCGTAAGTAGATAAACGACGGTAAACGCAATACTGAAATGGATCGCGGCAAAGCTAAGCGTTTTTTTCATAATGTTCACCTAAACGGTTATCGGGTTGATGTAAACATTATTGATAATTATTCTCAACAAGTAAAGATAATTGAGCCTATTAGTTTGATAGCCAATTCCTAACTGAGGCGCTTATCGTTGGCATAAAAAAAGCGCCTCATGCGCTTTTTTATGACGATGCAGGGTTTCTATCCTTGCGGCTTGACAACCAGTACATTGATTGGCGAGTTTTGCACTACTTTACTGGCTACCGATCCCAGCATCACTTTATCGATCTTCGATCGTTTATGGCTTGGCATGATAATCAAATCAGCTCCGAGCTTTTCTGCGTAATCTAAAATGGTGGTGTAGGCTTTACCTTCCGCTACATGCAGTTTGTAGATTATTTCGTCAGCGATATGTTGATCAGCAAACTGTTTTAGCTGTTGCTTGACGTCTTCTTTCATTTTCGCCGCGGCATCTTTCGGGAAGTATGTGGCGACCATCGACATGTGGATACCAGGTAATACATTTAAAAGATGAATTTCAGCATTGGAATGTGTCGCGTGCCAAACAGCAAGTTCAACGGCTTTGTCAGAAAAGCCTTTTTCATTAAGGTCCACTGGAACAAGGATGTGTTTATACATTATGGATTATCTCATCTACGATAGGGTGCTTTAGAGCACCTTGTTTCCGTAAAGTATATGCCTAGCTCGTGCTAGGCATATTGATTAAGCGCGTATTTCTTGTGTTCTCATACGGCGTTTTTGATTCCAAGCTAGCGTCAGCACTAATAATAATGCAGGTAAGAAAACCCACTCTTTCATTGGCCGTTGGCTTTCCAACACAACTGAGCGGATTTCCCAATCAAAATCTATGCCTGCAGCTTCAGCTGGACTACCAAACTCAATCATATCCACCAGCATACGATTACTGGTTTCTTTCAGGGTTAGCCCCATTGATTGAATACGCTGTTCTGCCGTTGACGCTTGATCATCAAAAGGGAGTAGTACTGTTTTTGATAAGTAATCACCTTCAATGGTTTCACCAGCGACGATAAGCTCTATCGATTGACCCACATCGAGGTTTTCTACAATTTGCGCTATCTCTGTGCCTGGGTGCAGTTCGGTCGCAGGATAAATCATGTCCCACCAAAAACCGGGTCGGAAGAACGAGAACGTCAGCACCAACAACAAGACGGTTTCCCACCACTTATTGCGAGTTAGCCACCAACCTTGAGTCGCAGCAGAAAACAGCAGCATTGCGGTAATGGCCGAGAAAATGGTTAACGCTAAGTGCCACCATGTATCAATTCCCATTAGCAGTAGTTGAGTGTTGAATACGAACATAAAGGGCAAAATGGCGGTACGAATATCGTAAGCAAACCCTTGAATACCTGTACGAATAGGGTCTGATTTAGCGATAGCGGCTGCGGCAAATGCCGCCAAGCCAACTGGTGGGGTGTCATCTGCCAAAATGCCAAAATAGAACACAAATAAGTGTACGGCAATCAATGGGATGATAAGACCATGAGCGGCTCCCAGTGTCACAATGACGGGAGCCATTAAGGTTGATACGACGATGTAGTTGGCGGTGGTCGGTAAGCCCATACCAAGAATGAGGCTGATCACGGCGGTAAAAATCAGCATCAGTATGACGCTGCCACCGGATATAAACTCAACAAAATCGGTCATCACTAAGCCAATGCCAGTCAAGGTGACGACACCAACGACGGTTCCTGCGGCAGCGGTTGCCACACCAATGCCAATCATATTCCGCGCGCCCGAAACCAAGCTTTCGGCAAGATCAACAAACCCAGCCTTCACTTGCGTGTTCAAATCATTGCTCTTATTGAGTAACGACATGATTGGCCGCTGAGTGATCAAAATGAAGACCATAAATATCGTGGCCCAAAAAGCGGATAATCCAGGCGAGAAGCGCTCGACCGTCAAACACCATACGAGCACCACAATAGGTAGCAGGTAATGAAGCCCTGATTTTACCGTCGGCCCAGGGTCGGGTACTTCTTGGATATCCATATCCATTGCACTTTCTGAGGCGTAGCGAGACGAAATTTTAATCAGAGCGACATAAGTCAGTAAAAGCGCGACCGTAACAATTGGAGTAGCGGCGTCACCAAACACTTCTTTGGTCCAACCAATGCCGTAGTAAACAACAGCGCTGAGAACGCAAAGCCCTAAAATAGTACCCGTAAATGAAAGTAAGCTTTGCACCCATGTTGGTGTATGACGGCGAGGTAGGCCTTTCATTCCTGCTTTGCAGGCTTCCAAATGGACAATATAAATTAAGGCAATATAAGAGATAAGCGCTGGTAGTAGCGCCGCACGGATCACTTCAACATAGGAAATACCGACATATTCCACCATTAAAAATGCGGCAGCACCCATGATAGGCGGGGTCAATTGGCCATTGGTGGAAGCGGCTACTTCAACAGCGCCCGCCTTTGTTCCGGGAAAGCCGACACGTTTCATCAAGGGAATGGTAAAAGTACCGGTGGTAACTACGTTTGCAATCGATGAGCCAGACACTAGCCCCGATAAGCCTGAGGCTACAACCGCTGCTTTCGCGGGACCGCCTCGCATGTGGCCCAACAATGAAAAGGCTACTTTGATAAAATAGGAACCTGCGCCAGCTCGTTCAAGCATTGCGCCAAATAGAACAAACAAGAACACAAAAGAGGTGGAAACTCCAAGAGCCACCCCAAAAACCCCTTCAGTGGTCAGCCATAAATGAGACATCGCTTTGTTTAGGCTCGCTCCTTTATGAGCGATCACATCCGGCATGTAGGGGCCACCAAAGGTGTAGAGCAAAAAGAGTGCAGCGACCAACATCAGTGGTGGTCCTAACGCTCGGCGGGTAGCTTCAAGTAATAGCACCATTCCTGTGACAGAGACCGCTATATCAATCAAGGTTGGCGCACCGGAGCGACCAGCCAACTCATTGTAAAATAAATAGATGTAAGCAGCAGAGAAACTGCCCGCCAATGCCAAAATCCAATCAATCAATGGAATGCGATCGCGTGGTGAGTTCTTTAACGCAGGGTAGGCCGTAAAGGCGAGAAAAACAGCGAATGTGAGGTGAATGGCTCGTGCTTGCGTATCGTTTAAGATGGCAAAGTTAAAAATAAAGGGCAGCGGTGAAGCATACCAAAGTTGGAATAGTGACCAACATAGTGGGACAAACCACAAAATGCGCCCCGGCAAGCCGTGAGGGTTTCTTGCGCCGGTATCAGATTGCGCTACCATTTCCTGCACATCGGTTGACGGAGTAAGTGTCTTCGTCATGTACGTTATCCTTATTATTGGCTGCCTACGTCTCGGTTGGTCACAGGGTCAATTCACTGCTAATGAGAAGTGGGCTATTGCGGAACAGAACAAAAGGTGGGTTGTTAAATCATTTAAAACCCAAATGTGCCCAGAGAGTCGTTGTAAACGTAAGAGGACAGGCCATCATCGCTGACCATAACGCCAAGGGATAAAGGGCATATCGCTCGTGACTGAAAGGGCAATCAAAGGAGACGTTCAGCCTCCTTTGATTCGGTATCGCTATTGTTGGTTTTCGCGATGCGAAATTATTTTAGCAGACCGATTTCTTTGTAGTATTTTTCTGCGCCAGGGTGAAGAGGAATGGAGATCCCCGCTTTCACCATGTCTTCTTTTTTCAAGTTAGCAAAGGCAGGGTGAAGACGTTTAAAGGTATCAAAATCTTCAAATACCGCTTTGACCAAATTGTATGCGACTTCATCAGACACATCAGTGCTTGATACCAAGGTCGCAGCCACACCAAAACTGGTTACATCTTTATCTGTTCCACGGTACATGCCAGCAGGAATCGTGCTGTAAGCGTAGTAAGGGTTATTGGCAACAATTTTTTCAATTTCAGGGCCAGTAGCAGAGACGAGTTTTGCATCGCATGAGGTCGTTGCTTCTTTGATTGAACCATTTGGATGGCCAACCATATAAATAAAGGCATCTATTTTATTGTCGCACAATGCTTGAGAGCGCTCAGAGCCTTTGAGCTCAGAAGCCAGTTTGAAGCTGTCATTGGTCCAACCAAATGCATCCATTACAACAGCCATTGTTGCCCTGTCACCAGAACCTGGGTTACCAATGTTGACACGTTTACCTTTCAAGTCAGCCACGTTTTCAATGCCTGAATCGGCGCGGGCAATGATATTAAAAGGTTCGGTATGAAGGGAAAATACTGCGCGCAGTTTTTTATTCGGGCCTTGCTCGGCAAATTCACTGGTACCGTTATAACCATGGTACTGCCAGTCAGATTGAACAATACCGAAATCGAGTTCACCTGCACGAATCGTGTTCACGTTGTAGATCGATCCGCCCGTTGATTCTACTGAGCAGCGAATGTTGTGATCTTTACGCCCTTTATTAACCAGCTTACAAATAGCACCACCTGTCGGGTAGTAAACACCAGTGACGGATCCTGTACCAATCGTAATGAACTCTTGTGCGCTTAACGTACCTGTACCCATGACCGCTGCTGCAATAATTCCAACTTTAATCAATTTATTCAATGCCATGAATTTTCCTTCCTTATTCATTATTAACCCCATAGATAATTGTTGTTACACCCTTCCCACCTGAAGTTGCTGTGGTGTTGGCTACGTTCGTTCACCCTAATCACAGAATTATCCATGCTTATGACGACTGACTCACTTGCCGCCTACCCGCAACTTCAAGTTGTTTGGGTATCGGGGGAGTTTCCTCATCTAGAAACGGCATCTTTTTCAATCCGTATGTTGAAAAAGTGGCTAAATAATACCAAAAAATCGACACATAATTACAGGAATGTTAAAAAATGTAGCGAAATTGGCTATCAATAAGCGTTATTGTCAGAGCCAAAATATGGCAATAGCTTGCCTATCAAGGAGTTATTCCTCTTTCTGCTGTGACAACTTATTGCTGAAGATGTGAAGAGAATCACGCCGACTTGACTCAGTGTGATTCTACTAGAGAGTGAGATGAAATGCGTTTAGTGACAAATTACCCTGCGTAATCAAACAGATCACAGACTGAATCAAACAACTGCTTTGTCGTTACGTTCAGTGTCGGTGTGATAAAAATGGTATCGTCACCGGCCACCACACCCAAGATGCCTTCTGATTTGCCCAGTGAATCAAGTAACCGAGCAATAAGCTGCGCCGCTCCTGGTCCGGTATGAATCACTACCAGCGCGGCATTGTGATCTATATCTAGCACTAATTCACGCAGTGAACTTGATACGGTTGGTACACCGAGTTCAGCAGGAAGGCAGTAGACCATCTCCATTTTTGCGTTGCGAGTGCGTACCGCGCCAAATTTAGTCAGCATGCGAGATACTTTGGATTGGTTGATATTATCAAACCCTTCATTACGCAGGGCATCGACAATGTCACCTTGAGATCCAAAACGTTCTTCTTTTAATAGATTTTTAAAAGCACGAACCAGATTATCTTGCTTATCATTATTGTTGCGCATAGTTATCGTCTTCGATTAGCCATTTATTGCTGCATATTCTCGCATAGCTATGCAGTCATCGCCAAATTATCGTCCAAAAGTGTCTAAAAGGTCACTGTAAACTTTTATGTAAAACTTTGGTCGAATGGCAACTTAACTCTTTGTCGGTAAAGATAAACAAGGTCATAATTGCCATCGGTGCTGTAGCACGATTTTAGCGAATTGCGCGAGGTCGCAAAGCTAGCGTTAATTGATTGTAATCATATTGTGATTGCTATAGTTTTCTAGCTTAAAAATACCCTACACAAAAACATTTATAAGAGATTTATTCTCAAGGAGAACTACGATGAAAGTAGCTGTTATTGGTGCCGCTGGTGGCATCGGTCAAGCCCTAGCACTTCTACTTAAAAACCATCTTCCTGCTGGTTCCGATCTGGCGCTGTATGACATCGCACCGGTGACTCCGGGCGTTGCTGCCGATCTAAGCCACATTCCTACTCCCGTATCGATCAAAGGCTATGCTGGCGAAGATCCAACACCTGCGCTTGAAGGTGCGGATGTAGTCCTTGTTTCTGCTGGTGTCGCTCGTAAGCCGGGTATGGATCGCGCAGATCTGTTTAATGTTAACGCTGGCATTGTGAAAGCATTGGCTGAAAAGATTGCGGTTGTCTGTCCGAAAGCCTGTGTGGGCATTATCACCAACCCTGTCAATACAACAGTACCTATTGCAGCGGAAGTCTTGAAAAAAGCAGGCGTTTACGACAAGCGTAAGCTATTTGGTGTGACAACGTTGGATGTGATCCGCTCAGAAACGTTTGTCGCGGCGCTAAAAGATAAAAACCCTAGCGAGATTATTGTGCCTGTGATTGGCGGCCACTCAGGCGTCACTATCCTACCTTTGCTTTCGCAAATTGAAGGGGTTGAGTTCACGGTCGAAGAAGTGGAAGCCCTAACTAAGCGTATTCAAAATGCAGGCACCGAAGTGGTGGAAGCGAAGGCGGGTGGCGGCAGTGCAACACTGTCAATGGGTCAAGCGGCTTGCCGTTTTGGCTTATCATTAGTCAAAGCACTACAAGGTGAACCAGGTGTTGTGGAATGTGCCTACGTTGACGGTGGTAGTGAGCATGCTTCATTCTTTGCACAACCGATTAAACTCGGTAAAGAGGGTGTCGAAGAAGTGTTGAGCTATGGTGCATTGAGTGCCTATGAACAAGCCGCGTTAGATGGAATGCTGACAACACTGAAAGGTGATATTCAGCTAGGTGTTGATTTCGCCAAATAAAGAATAACCTTATCTTATACAAAAATGCCGCTTGCTCATCCAAGCGGCATTTTTTATGGTTTTTACCAATATTTTTGTATGATGATGCTTTGAACTGTGTAATATGCGGTTTTTTTTACTGAGCAGTGCATTATTTTCGTCGTGAACTTACAAACTTTTTGATCCCTAGCAATGAATTTGACTATTGACTCACTATCTCAGTGACCGCGATCACATAGGGATTGATGTCTGGTAAATATGTTCTCTAAAATAGCGCCTTCCTCTAATGTGTAAACACTCACTGGATAGTTCCCATGGATAATAAGCTTGGTTTGGGCTCACTGACAGCACTGGTCATTGGTTCAATGATTGGCGCTGGTGTTTTTAGCCTGCCACAAAACATGGCCTCAGTCGCCAGCCCTTTGGCGGTAATGATCGGTTGGGGGATCACTGGCGTTGGTATGATCTTTCTCGCGCTCTCTTTTCAACAACTTGCCATTCATAAACCTCATATTAATAGTGGCGTATTTGGTTTTGCTCGAGAAGGATTTGGTGACTTTGCGGGTTTTTGTTCCGCCTGGGGTTACTGGTTTAGCGCCATGGTGGCTAATGTCTCCTATCTGGTAATTGTTTTTAGTACCTTAGGCATGTTGTTTGATGCACCAGATAACGTGATGTTTGGGGCGGGCAATACGTGGCTTTCCATTGGGAGTGCATCGGTATTACTTTGGTTGGTGCATGCGTTGGTCAAAAAAGGAGTACAAACGGCCGCATTCATTAATCTGATTACCACCTTTGCTAAAATGATTCCTCTAGTGTTGTTCATCATTTGTGCCGCTTTTGCTTTTTCTTGGGATAAATTCACATTGGATTTTACAGGCTTACACTTTGGTGTTGGCCATGATCTGCTGGATCAAATAAAAAGCACCATGTTGATCACGGTATGGGTGTTCATCGGAATAGAGGGAGCGGTTGTCGTGTCAAGCCGTGCTCGCCACCGTGCTGATATCGGTAAAGCGACTATTCTCGGTTTGCTTACGGCGTTGACCATTTATGTATTGGTCACCTTATTGTCGATGGGCGTGATTAAACCAGTTGAATTGGCGCAATATCAGAACCCTTCAATGGCCAAAGTGCTGACGACTATTCTTGGTCCTTGGGGCGAGTACATTATCGGTGTTGGATTAATTATTTCGGTGTGCGGTGCTTTTCTTAGCTGGACGGTCCTGGCCTCCGAAGCGCCATTTTTATGTGCTAGAGATAAGATGTTTCCTGCCATCTACGCCCAGCAAAACGAAGCGGGGAGCCCAGTAAAAGCGTTAACTCTAACCAATATTTGCATTCAGGTCTCACTGATTCTGGTGATGTACGCAGGCAGTACCTACGATACGCTGCTGATCTTCGCTTCAGAAATGATCCTTGTTCCCTATTTTTTGATCGGCGCCTTTACGTTAAAGATCGCGATTGAACAGAAGAATAAAGGCAAACTTCTGGTGATAGGTTCTTGTGCCACCATTTATGGGATTTGGCTTTTGTATGCCTCTGGTTTGCACTATTTGATGCTCTCCGCGCTACTCTACTTACCTGGGCTCTATTTCTACATGAAAGCTAAACGAGAGCAGGGCATTCATCCTTTTCAAGGCAAAGAAAAGTTAGGAGCTTGTGCTTTAACGATCGTGGCTGTTTTTGCATTTGGCATGATTTGGCAAGGCGGGTTTTAAATAACGCTTAGAATCAAAAAGAGCCTCAATTGAGGCTCTTTTTGTAGCGGTGCATTTTTAGGCAAAGATCGATTCTTCGTCCAAGCTAGCTGCTGTTCTACTTTGTCCTATTCACAGCCATATGAGCTAGAGCTATCAGTGCTTGTTTATATTCACTTTCTGGCAGGATAGACAGCTCATTGATCGCTTTATCGGCTTCTTCGAGCGCTTTGTTGGTTGTGTATTCAAGCGAGCCTGTTTGTTTCATTGCCGCTAGAATCGCATCAAGCTGTTCCATGCCATTGGCTTTTTCGATGGCCTCACGGATCATCTCTTTTTGTTCGGGTGTACCATGCTGCATTGCGTACAATAGAGGAAGTGTTGGTTTGCCTTCCGCTAAATCATCGCCCACATTTTTGCCCATTTCACTGCCATCAGAGGTGTAATCCATCACGTCATCAATGAGCTGGAAAGCTGTGCCAAGGTACTTACCATAGTTCTGTAGTGCCGTTTCAATTTCAGGAGAAGCGTTACTTAATATCGCACCAATCTGGGTCGCTGCTTCAAACAAACGCGCCGTTTTCGAGTAGATCACCTGTAGGTAATTTTCCTCGGTAGTGTTTGGATCATTACAGTTCATCAATTGTTGCACTTCGCCTTCAGCGATAACGTTCACCGCATCGCTCATCAGCTCAAGGATCCTTAACGATCCTAGTGTAGTCATCATTTGGAAGGAACGCGTGTAGATGAAATCCCCCACTAACACGCTCGCTGCATTGCCAAATGCCGCGTTCGCTGTTGCCTTGCCACGGCGCATATCCGATTCATCGACAACGTCGTCATGCAACAAGGTTGCCGTGTGGAGGAATTCAATAAATGCAGCGGCTGTAGTGTGCGCTTCACCTTGATAACCAAGGGCTCGAGCCGACAAAATAGCCAGCAAAGGACGCAGGCGTTTCCCACCTCCGCTGACGATGTAGAATCCTAATTGATTGATTAAAGATACATCAGAGTTGAGCTGAGCTTGAATCGTTTCATTCACTTTTGCCATGTCATCGGCAGTAAGCGTTTGGATAGCTTTAAAATCCATGGTTAATCCGGCTGAAGTTAGAACCTATAAGGTGTTGTGTTCTTCTATAATTCTCGAATAATACACTAAAAAACGTTGATTAATACAAGGCTTAAAGGCATGATTGCGCCACTTTTCATTGGCGATTAGCTTTTCGCCAATTTTTTCAAAATATGGCTTGTCTTGGGGTACTCATTCGCGTAGAATCTGCGCCCTATTGATGATTAGTTTAGCGCACACCCAAATTGCTCAAATAAAAAGCATACGGCTGTGCGGAAAGAGCGGAGTAAAATATGTACGCTGTTTTCCAATCTGGTGGTAAACAACACCGTGTAAGCGAAGGTCAAACTCTTCGTTTAGAGAAATTAGACGTTGAAACTGGTGCAACTGTTGAATTTGATAAAGTTCTACTAGTTGCTAACGGTGAGCAAATCACTGTTGGGGCACCTCTTGTTGAAGGCGGTAAAATTACTGCTGAAGTAGTACAACACGGTCGTGGCGATAAAGTTAAAATCGTTAAGTTCCGTCGTCGTAAACACTCTCGTAAACAACAAGGCCACCGTCAGTGGTTCACTGAAGTGAAAATCACTGGCATCAACGCTTAAGTAATTTAGGAGAGTTTAACAATGGCACACAAAAAAGCTGGCGGTTCTACTCGTAACGGCCGCGATTCAGAAAGCAAACGTCTTGGTGTTAAGCGTTTCGGTGGTGAATCTGTTCTTGCAGGTAACATCATCGTTCGTCAACGTGGTACTAAGTTCCACGCAGGCACTAACGTTGGTATCGGTAAAGACCATACTCTTTTCGCTCTTACTGAAGGTAAAGTGAAATTTGAAGTTAAAGGTCCTAAAAACCGTAAATTTGTTAGCATCGACGCTGAATAAATTTATACCTAACTGAACTCAAAAGCCCTGCCGTTACGGTGGGGTTTTTTATTTATCAGCCGAACAGAAAAGAAGACACTCTAATCACTAGAGTTTCTCCTTATGTGTTCCAATTGTGGATAAAACGAAGGATGATCACGGTCGATCCTGAATGTGTATCTGCTAGAATTTATATCATTGTGTGACAATGATATCGCAACGCAAAGAGCGTGGAGTAACAAATGAAATTCGTTGATGAAGCGATAATTAAAGTCGAAGCGGGTGATGGCGGTAACGGTGTCGTGAGCTTTTGGCGTGAAAAATTCGTGACGAAAGGCGGCCCTGATGGCGGCGATGGCGGCGATGGTGGAGACGTTTATATCCAAGCCGATGAAAACTTAAATACCTTGGTTGATTACCGATTCCAACGCTTTTACGCTGCTGAGCGCGGCCAAAATGGTGGCGGTGCTAACTGTACAGGTAAGCGCGGTAAAGACATTACTTTGAAGGTGCCTGTCGGGACTCGAGCGGTTGACATTCACACCAATGAAGTTGTGGGTGAAGTTGCAGAGCATGGCAAAAAAGTGATGGTCGCTAAAGGTGGCTGGCATGGTTTAGGTAATGCTCGCTTTAAGTCATCCGTTAACCGTGCACCACGCCAAAAAACCATGGGTAAAAAAGGTGAGGTGCGCGAATTACGCCTTGAGCTTTTACTGTTAGCTGACGTGGGTATGCTTGGCTTGCCGAATGCGGGTAAATCAACCTTTATTCGTTCTGTTTCAGCAGCGAAGCCAAAAGTCGCTGATTACCCCTTCACTACGCTGATCCCAAGTTTGGGTGTCGTGAGTGTGGTTCCTGAGAAAAGTTTCGTGATCGCTGATATTCCGGGCTTGATTGAAGGCGCGGCCGATGGTGCTGGTTTAGGTATTCGCTTCTTAAAGCACTTAGAACGTTGCCGAGTGTTGCTGCATATGATCGACATTCTTCCTATTGATCAAAGTGATCCTGCGCAAAATGCGCTGACCATCTTTGATGAGCTAGAGCAATACAGTGAAAAAGTGTCGCAAAAACCTTGTTGGTTGGTATTCAACAAAGTTGATCTGATGCTTGAAGAAGAAGCCGATGAAAAGATCCAAGAGATCTTAGATGCGCTAGCTTGGGAAGGGCGATACTTCAAAATTTCGGCAGTAAACCAACAAGGTACGGCGGATTTGTGCCGTGAGTTGGCTGACTATATGGAAACGTTACCTCGTGAGCAGGAAGAGCTCAGTGAAGCTCAGAAAGTCGATTTTATGTGGGATGATTACCATAAAGATGAGATGAACAGCCAAAATGTGATCACTGAAGATGGTGATGACTGGGATGATTGGGACGACGAAGAAGATGACGGCCACGTTATCTATGTTCGTGATTAATTTTCCTGAATTGATTGAGCCGCAATAATTATTGCGGCTTTTTTATAGCTAAATCATATTTAAAGCACCCAATTTCGGGCACACTATTGGGCTTTTAGGACGTTCGGAAAGGAATCATGACATCCAAACAGAGGCTTGTTTCTCGATTGATCGCCCAAGCTGGGCAAATGTTGTTGGCTCATGGTGCGGAAAGTACACTGGTGGGCGATATTATGCGTCGCATGGGAGCGGCGTGTGGCATGAGTGAAGTGGAAGTATCGCTCTCGGCGAGTTCACTTGTGCTAACCACGGTTTACGATGGCCATTGCATTACGACTGCGCGCCGTTGTCCTGATCGTGGGATCAATATGCGGGTAGTGACGCAAGTCCAGCGCATCTGTATCATGATGGAAAAAGGGATTTTAGATTATTCCCTTGCGCAGAAAAAACTCAATCAGATCAGCCCTGAACGCTACAACCGTTGGTTGGTTGTGGTGATGATTGGTCTTTCTTGTGCTGCATTTGCTCGTTTAGCTGGCGGAGATTGGACGGTGTTTACGATGACGTTCATTGCTTCTGCGGCGGGTATGATTGTGCGCCAAGAGATTGGGCATCGCCAATTTAATCCGCTCGTCAACTTTACGGTGACCTCATTTGTTACTTCGATCATTTCAGCGCAAGCTATCATCTACCAACTAGGTAATAAACCAACCATTGTGATGGCTTCTTCTGTACTGATGTTAGTCCCCGGTTTTCCTTTAATTAATGCGGTCGCGGATATGCTTAAAGGTTATATCAATATGGGTATTGCCCGTTTTGTGATGGCAAGTTTGCTTACGTTGGCAACTAGTTTGGGCATCGTTGCGGCGATGAGCGTGACGGGTGTATGGGGGTGGTAGCGATGGATTGGATGAATTTATTACTCGGTTTAGCCAATGATATGTTTTTTGCTGCAATCCCAGCCGTTGGTTTTGCTTTGGTGTTTAATGTTCCTGTACCAGCCCTAAAATATTGTGCGTTAGGTGGTGCGATTGGTCATGGCTCACGTTACTTAATGATGCAATTTGGAATTCCCATTGAGTGGGCGACTTTTTTTGCTGCAACTATCGTTGGAATGATTGGCGTGCGTTGGTCGCGTAAATTTTTAGCTCACCCTAAAGTGTTTACGGTAGCGGCTTTGATCCCAATGGTTCCCGGGGTTTTTGCCTTTAAAGCGATGATTGCAATGGTTGAAATTAACCATCTTGGTTTTACGCCAGAGCTGCTGGCGATACTGATGGATAATTTTTTAAAAGCGATGTTTATTATCGCGGGCTTAGCGGTTGGCCTTGCGGTGCCGGGTTTGTTATTCTATCGGCGCAAACCCATAGTGTAAGGGCATGGGCTATTTTTCGTGATGACACTTTAGGATCTTATTTATGATCATCAGCATGATTGCCGCGATGGCAGACAACCGGATTATTGGTAAAAATAATCAAATGCCATGGCATTTACCGGCAGATTTTGCATGGTTTAAACGCTGTACGTTGGGCAAACCAGTGATCATGGGGCGAAAAACTTATGAGTCTATTGGTCGCCCGTTACCTGGTCGCCATAATATCGTGATCAGTCGTGATGCTTCATTGGCAATTGATGGGGTGAGTATTGTCTCTTCGATTGAAGAAGCTATTGAGGTTGCGGGTCATGTGGATGAAGTGATGATCATTGGTGGCGGCTCTATCTATCAAGCCTGTATGCCACAGGCCAATAAACTATACCTCACCTTTATTGACTTAAATATTGAGGGAGATACGCAATTTCCCGAGTGGGGGAGTGAGTGGCAAGAAGTTCATCGTGAAATGTATCAAGCGGATGATAAAAATGCTCACAACATGCAGTTTGTGGTTTTTGATAAGCAATAGAGGATTTCGGATCGATATTAAGCAACGATCCGGATCTTTTTATTCGTTAGCCTTTATGGGTTAACGCTGGTTGAGTGAAGTAGTGTTTATCTTCCCAGCGTAGCATGGTCAAACATCCTCCCCACACACAGCCAGTATCAAGCCCTATCACTTCGTCGCTGCGGTAACCTTCTAACGCAGCCCAGTGGCCAAAGAGGACTGTTTTATCGAGTTTAAGGCGTTTGGGTAGGGCAAACCACGGTAACAATTCTTCATCTTTTATTTCTTGAGGGGGAAGTTTGCACGCCATATCAAGACGCCCATCAGCAAAGCAAAAACGCATCCGAGTATAGGCATTGATGGTATAGCGATAGCGGTCAATCCCTTCTAGCTTCGAGCTCCACATATCAGGTGTGTTGCTGTACATCTGCTCGATAAGCCAACGCCAACGATCACTTTGCAAAATACTTTCGACTTCTTTTGCTGCTTGACGTGCAGTTTCAAGATCCCACAGAGGAGAAATCCCCGCATGGCACATGACAAAGTCAGCATGTTCAGCGAGGAGCGGTTGATGGCGCAACCAAGTGAGCAGCTCTGTTGCATCGTTCGCTTGTAATATGGGTAAGGTTTTATCACGAGGTTTACATGGGTGGATGCCCAGCGAGACGGCCAGTAGGTGAAGATCGTGATTGCCTAGAACGATACGCGCCGAACTACCCAATTGTTTGATAAAACGTAGCGTTTCTAGAGATTTAGGGCCTCTTGCTACTAAGTCGCCAGCTACCCACAGTGTGTCTTGTTGTGGTTGGAATTGCACTTGAGCCAATAAACACTGTAGTTCATCAAAACAGCCTTGAATGTCGCCGACAATATAGTTCGCCACGGCTACCTCTTTTAATTTAAAACATTAGGAATAGCGAGACGAAAAGGCTCAATTTCAACAATAAATTCAGCGTCCGCTTCATCTAACATAATGTAATGACCTTGCATCACACCGACTGGCGTTTCCAACGCCGTACCACTGTTATAGCGGTACTCATCATTGGGCAAGATAATCGGTTGTTCCCCGACCACGCCATCACCTTCCACAGACATCTGTTTGCCATTCGCATCGGTAATTAACCAACGGCGGCTCATCAGCTGTACCTGCTGGTTGCTGAGATTACGGATGGTGATCACATAGGCAAAGATATAGCGGTGTAAATCGGGATTGGACTGTTCGGGGAGATACTGGGTATGGACTTGGATTTTGATACAAGGTTCAGAGATATCCATGTTAACTCCTTGTTTTTATAGATGAGCGATAGACATTGGCCGTTTATCGCTCAATCGTTATTAGGCGTGATGAGCGTCTAACCAGTTTGCCATAGCAACAAACTGTTCAAGTGTTAGGTTTTCCGGGCGCATGCCAGGGTTGACCCCAAGTTCTTCTAGCGTTTCCACCTCAATCAAACCTTTGTAGCAGTTGCGTACGGTTTTACGACGTTGGTTAAAACCATCTCGGCAGACACGCTCTAACCATTTCATGTTTGTCGTGGGATGCGGCAGTACTTCATAAGGCACCAAGCGCACCACGGCTGAATCAACTTTCGGTGGTGGTACAAAGGCCGTTGGCGGAACTTCCAACACAGGAACCACTTTACAGAAATACTGCGTCATAACCGTTAAGCGCCCGTAAGCTTTACTGCCGGGACCGGCAGCTAAACGGTTGACCACTTCTTTTTGCAGCATGAAGTGCATATCTTGAATATCTTTATGAAATTCAAATAAGTGGAACATTAATGGCGTTGAAATGTTGTATGGCAAGTTGCCGAAAATGCGCAGTTTATTATTCGGCTTCACCAACTGCGTGAAGTCAAAGCGCATCGCATCGCCTTCGTGAATCGTCAATTTACTCGATAATTCTGGGTGGTTGCGCAGGCGCTCAGCTAAGTCACGGTCTAGCTCAATAACAGTGAATTTATCCACTTCGCGGCCGACTGGCTCAGTTATCGCTCCAAGACCGGGGCCGATCTCAACCAAATTTTGTCCCGGACGAGGGTTAATCGCAGAGACGATGCCATCAATAATGTATGGATCGTTTAGGAAGTTTTGACCAAAACGTTTACGCGCTTTGTGCCCTAAGTGGACATCATTTCTCATAGTTTTCTCGAAATTAATTAGGTTTCTTTTCTACCAAGTCAATCGCGTAGGCGAGTGCTGTTCTAAAGCTCCCTGTATCCGCAAGCCCTTTCCCTGCCAATTCGAGTGCGGTGCCATGATCGACCGATGTTCTTATAAAGGGTAGACCAAGAGTAATATTTACTGAACGACCAAAGCCTTTGTACTTTAATACGGGTAGGACTTGGTCGTGATACATGCCTAAAACAGCATCGGCATCTTGCAAGTATTTGTCATTGAAGATGGTGTCGGCTGGTAGTGGGCCAATCAAATTAATGCCATCTTGCTGACGAATTTTTTCTAGTGTTGGAGTGATGGTTTCTATCTCTTCACGGCCCAGACAGCCATCTTCTCCCGCGTGTGGGTTTAAACCACACACATAAATTTTGGGTTGAGCAATGGCAAATTTTTCCACCAAATCTTTATGCAAAATAGTGATGATTTTTTCTAACCGCTCGACCGTTACTGCCTTTGATACATAAGCCAGTGGAATATGTGTTGTCACTAGCGCGACTCTCAACCCTTCTGTTGCGAGCATCATAACCACCAGTGGAGTATTAGATTTTTCAGCAAAGAATTCAGTGTGGCCGCTAAATGCAACGCCAGCTCGGTTGATCACCCCCTTGTGCACAGGGCCGGTGACAATAGCATCAAATTCATCATTCATACAGCCTAAAGCGGCTCTTTCTAATGTATTTAATACATAATGTCCATTGGCTTCATTCAGTTTCCCCGTTATCACCGGTGCGCCGAGGGGAATATGATCCACTACTAACCGTCCCGCTTGCTGTGGTTTTGGTGCGGAGGTGACTAAGTAGTCTTCCAATATAACGTCAATATTGAGCTCTTTAGCGCGCTCTGCAAGCAAGCTTTTGTCCGCGCATACCACCAGTTGATGTGCCCAATCTTCTTTTGATAAGGCCAGCACCAAATCTGGGCCAATACCCGCGGGCTCGCCAGCGGTAACCACGATGCGTTTAATTGTCATCTTGGTTGTCCTGTATAATTTCGACAAAGGCACTGGCACGCATTTCTTGTAGCCATGCGCTGGCTTCTTCATTGAATTTTCTATTAAAAAGAATGCGATAAGCTTTGTTTTTCAGTGCGGAGTCGGTGCGGTCGACTTCACGGCGATCAAGCACTTCGACAATATGCCAACCATGAACGGTTTTAAAGGGTTCGCTGATTTGCCCAACCGATAATGTTTCGATTTGATGTTGAAACTCCGGCACGTACAGATCCGGTGTTTGATAACCCAATTCGCCATTTTGCGCCGCAGAGCCGGGATCTTGGCTGTATTGCTGCGCCAATTCACCAAAGGTCGCTTCACCTGCCTTAATGCGACGAATGAAGTCATGTAGCTCTTTTTGTACGCCGTCATCGCTTAAAATGACCGTGGGTTTGATTAAAATATGGCGTGCATTAACTTCCGTGACCGCGACGGTTTCTAATCCTTTGACGTCATCAATTTTAAGAATGTGGAAACCGACGCCACTGCGAAATGGCCCAATAATAGAGCCTTTGTTTTGCATTTTGATTTGGTCGGCAAAAATTGTCGGCATTTCTTCTTTGCGCATCCAGCCCCAATCACCACCTTGCAGCGCTTTCGGACCTTTTGAATAGGTGTAAGCCATGGTGCTGAAATCTGCTCCTTGGTTGAGTTTTTCGACTAAGGTTTTGGCTTGCTGTTCTACTGCGGCCTTATCTTGAGTGTCGTCAACACGCAGTTGGATGTGGCTGATTTTATATTGCACCGTTGCATTGGTTTCTTGCGCAAGAATATTGGCTAAGTTGTCCACTTCGTCCGGTAATATATTGATCCGGCGACGAACTAAAGCATTGCGCGCTTCACTTGCTGCAATTTCTTTACGTACTTGTTCGCGAAATTCGGCATAAGTCAGCCCTTCAGCAGTAACAGAAGCGTTAAGCTGTTCTAGGGTTTGATTATTGTTTTTCGCGATGTCGGCGATCGCGTCACTGAGTCGGTTATCGTCAATGCGCACGCCAATGCGTTGCGCTTCTTGTTGCTGAATGGTATCAATAATCAATTTTTCAACCACTTGCTCACGCAGCACTGTGTCTTCTGGTAGCGTTTGACCATTTTTCTTTGCATTAATGGTCAAGGTTTTTAATGCACCATCAATGTCACTCTGTAAAATAACGCCACTATTGACGATGACGGCGACGCGATCGAGCTCAACAGGAGTAGCGTATGCGGTGTTTAGGCTTAATGTTGCCATCAATCCAATCAGTGTGTGTTTCCACAATTTCATTTGTAGTCCTATCAAAATGAGCAAGGGCCTTTACGCTTAAGCAAAGGCCGGATAAATTAGTTGTTTAGGAAAAATGGACGACCATAACTTAATGAATTTCCAGCGCTGTCTACGCCCGTCGTTCCGGAACCTGCACCAATCGTGGTGCCAAAACCGACAATACCAAAGTTCAAACTAAAGTTATTTTCGTAGAGTGGCGTAGCATTAGGGTCAGTAACAAAATCACCATCCCATTTCCGCAGTTGATTACTATAAGTAAAACCAATATACCAACAATCTGAGGTGTAGCTTAGGTTAGCCAGCCACTCCAGGCTCTTTTCCGTGGTTAAATCGTAGAAGTACTGTCCGCTAGCATTCCACTTTTTGGAGATCTGATACCCAGCCAGTAAACCGGCTTGTGAAATGCCATCTTTGGTAATGGCATTAATATTGGTAATTGTATCGCCAACGGTATTATCAATATACTCTTTGGTGACGTAACGATAGTTAGTTTGAATGTATCCAGAACCCACTCGGTACTCGAGAGTACTATTGGCGAGCTGCATCGTACTGCTATCAATGTCGTATTGAACCCCGCCATGATAGAAGAGCAAATCATCATAGTTGAAGTCCATTTCGACGGCCCAAGCCGAATAGTTGGAAGTGTTGGCTGAATTATCTCCCTCATTAGGGGAGGAATTCTTGAGATCTTTTTTGAGGTAAAAAATCTGGCCAAAAGAGATATTTAAACGTTCTTTATACTGATCGTCGAAAAACCGTGAAGAGGCACCGTAGCTGATCTGATTTGCCGGGGCAATATAATCGACACCACTGTATTTACGGCTGCGGAATAAACCATAATAATCGGTTTGCAGTAGCGTTGTATCGTACAGCCCGATATTGCGCTGATCTTCTCTCGGTACGTACAGGTATTGAATCTGCGGCTCAAGTGTCTGCGTATAATCATCAAACAGAACCGTATCTCTTTCCAGTACTAATCCCGCATGAGTTCTAAATTCCGGAATGATGCGTGAAACGCTCTCTTTTAGGTATTTATAGTTATCCGAATTGAGGTCAACACCGCTGAGATCTTGTTGGTAATAAGTACCAAGCACTCGCGCTTCGGTTGTCCAAGTGCCCCAGGTGTTACTGAGAGGAATAGTAAAGCCTGGTTCAATGTGCGCTCGGGTGGCTGCAGGTTTTCCTCTTGCATCGGTTTCAAAACGCGATAGATGGCTCACCATATCAAAGTTCAAATACGGTAATAATTCGGGGGCATAGTAATTAAACGCAATCTGTGGCATCAAGCGATAGGGTTGGTTGGTGCTAGTTTTGTCTTCTGTAAGCAGCTGAAAGTCGCGAACCAGTATCGATGAATCCCAATTGTGGGTCCGGTAGGTGGCTTTACCTTCTTGGATAAGCTGGCCATCTTCTCGGTTACCGATACCTGAGTCTAAATCACTAAAGTAGCTAATGTCACTGACTTGAGAGTAGTCAATTTCAAACTTCCAAGCTTGGTTGAAAATACCACTGTGTTGGTATTGGAAGCCCCAGCGGCTGCCCTTTTCCGGATGTTTTTGATCATCAGGTAAATATTCAGATTTAATGTTACCTGTACCAAAATCATTCAGATAACGGAATTCACTGTTTAATTGCGTACCGCGTTCTTGCATATATTTAAAGGTCGTTTCTAGGTCATAGTTTGGCGCTAAGTTCCAATAAATAGGAATTTGGGCTTCAAAACCATCGCTAGAACCGTAAGAAACGGTAGGGTATAAAAATCCCGTTTTACGTGTGTCGCCAATCGGCACCGTAAGAAATGGCAGATAAAAAATCGGAATATTTTGAATCTCGAAGCGCGGATTATAAAAAGTGGCTTGCTCTTCATTTTGGTCAATATCAATGCTGGATGCTTTCAATCGCCATGCATTATTGCCTTCAGGGCAAGAGGTAATCGAACCATCTTCTATCTCATAAACGGCCTTACCCGTTTTGGAAATATACACAGCTTCACCGCGGCCGGGTTCACACAAAAATTGATATTTTGTGTTCTCTAATGTCATTAAATCCGTATTAAGATTGTTGGTTGCTTTATCAGAAATGGTCCTTACTTCACCGTCACTGAAGTTGACATTACCTTGCGCAACTACAATATTATCTTTCTGATGCAGGGTAACGGTATCCGCTAGAATGCGTTTTTTACCTTGAACAACGACCACATTGCCTGAGTAGTTTGCGCGTTCACCGTTCACGGCTTCTAGCGTATCAGCCTCGACATTAATCGGTTGCTGACTTGAGTTTTCTGCTTCAGGTTCGTTGATCAAACATTGATCTATAGCGGGCATTTCCTGCGCACTATTGTCTAACATAGCTTCTGCTTGAGTCTGTGGCACAAAAAGAGCTGCGCTAATTGAAGCGGCTAACAAGGTGCGGGAAAAACATGACATCGAGTTGTACTATCCTGTTTGAACTTGATTGATTCGGAAGATGGATGGCCGAATGTAAAATAAAACGTTTCTTATCATAAAGGAAATTGAAGCTCCCGGCACTATCAGACCGCTTTACTCCTGAAAAATTCATAGATTGAGAGCACATAATGCATATTTTTGGCAAAATTCTTGGCGCTTTTTTTGGCTTCTTATTTGGAGGACCGTTTGGCGCATTTTTTGGTTTGTTTCTCGGGCATCAATTTGATAAAGCTCGTCGTTTGAATCAAGCGGGGTTTAAAACTAGCTCATTTGGTTCTGGGCCAAGCCAAACCGAGCGACAAGACGAATTTTTTAAAGCCGCTTTCGCGGTCATGGGCCATGTTGCTAAAGCGAAAGGGCAAGTCACCAAAGAAGAGATCCAGCTAGCTACCATCATGATGGAGCGTATGAACTTACATGGTGAGCAACGTAAAGCGGCTCAAGATGCGTTTCGTGAGGGGAAAGAGAGTGGCTTTCCTTTAGAGGAAGTGTTGGAGCGTGTGCGCCTTTCGACGGGTGGACGCTTTGACTTGTTGCAATTTTTCCTCGAATTGCAAATATCAGCCGCGTTTGCCGATGGGGATGTTCACCCTAGCGAGCGCAATGTACTGCACAAAATCGCTCGTAGTTTAGGTTTCTCATCCGATCAACTGGAAAGACGCTTGCGTATGCAAGAAGCGGCCTTTCGTTTTCAACAAGGCGGAAATTTTGGTGGCCAACAGCAAGGCTACCAGCAATCTGGGCAGTGGCAACAAGCCGCGCAAGCTGAACGCCTCACTGATGCTTACGATGTGTTAGGCGTGAGTGAAGATGCGGATGCTAAAGAGATTAAACGTGCCTATCGCAAATTGATGAATGAGCATCACCCAGATAAATTGATGGCCAAAGGCTTACCACCAGAGATGATGAACGTTGCGAAAGAAAAATCGCAAGAGATCCAAAATGCGTACGATTTGATTAAGAAAGAGAAGGGTTTTAAGTAACCGGCTATCGTGAATTACCGCGAACGTTCCAATCGATTGAGCTGGTGCAAACTGGCTCTTTTTATTATGAGCATACGCAAGACACAAAAAAAGCCAAGTTTGAAAACTTGGCTTTAGAAAGTGGCTCCCCCTGCAAGACTTGAACTTGCGACATACGGATTAACAGTCCGCCGTTCTACCGACTGAACTAAGGGGGAACAGAATGTTTGCTTATCTTATGCAGATAAATGGTGCCGACTACCGGAATCGAACTGGTGACCTACTGATTACAAGTCAGTTGCTCTACCTACTGAGCTAAGTCGGCGCCGAATCAATAAGCAGTGCTCATTGATGAAAAGTGGCTCCCCCTGCAAGACTTGAACTTGCGACATACGGATTAACAGTCCGCCGTTCTACCGACTGAACTAAGGGGGAACAGGTTTTAAAGAATGGTGCCGACTACCGGAGTCGAACTGGTGACCTACTGATTACAAGTCAGTTGCTCTACCTACTGAGCTAAGTCGGCACATTTTTATCTTTAAATTTATTGTCTGTGCTAGGCACCAACAATTTAGAAACTGTGGTGCCCGGAGGCGGAATCGAACCACCGACACGAGGATTTTCAATCCTCTGCTCTACCGACTGAGCTATCCGGGCGACGGGGTGTATTAAAAGGTTTTTCGCATTTAACGTCAACAGTAAAATGCAAAAAAAATGTCGTTTGTTGTTTTTCTATACTTAGTGACTCGTTTTTGCCCATTTTCGTTAAAAATTAGTGTCAGATTAGATAGGGAAAGAGGCGTTGAAAAGAAAATAGGAGCTTTGAATGGAGCAAATAGCGAATAAAAGCGCGTTGAAAAACACACGTTTATCCGCTTGGTTACACTAAAGGAGCAAACTCACCAGACTGGTTTTAGTTTTTGACGGAAAATGGACTGACCCATAATTCAATCGTTGTAGAGGTAGAGGTAGAGGGGATTGGATAAATATGACAGGTAATAAAAAAGCCAAGTCGTTAGACTTGGCTTTAAAAGTGGCTCCCCCTGCAAGACTTGAACTTGCGACATACGGATTAACAGTCCGCCGTTCTACCGACTGAACTAAGGGGGAATTATCTGTGTAAGTCTAAGACTTCGCACCAAATAATGGTGCCTCGAGGCGGAATCGAACCACCGACACGAGGATTTTCAATCCTCTGCTCTACCGACTGAGCTATCGAGGCAATAAATGGTGCCGACTACCGGAATCGAACTGGTGACCTACTGATTACAAGTCAGTTGCTCTACCTACTGAGCTAAGTCGGCGCACTTTATTTATTGCTTGCTGCTACTTTAACAAAAGCACCAACAATTTAATTTGTGGTGCCCGGAGGCGGAATCGAACCACCGACACGAGGATTTTCAATCCTCTGCTCTACCGACTGAGCTATCCGGGCAACGGAGCGCTATTAAACGGATTTTCCCTTCAATCGTCAACTGCTTTTTGGAAATATTTTGAAAAAACGGTTTGTTTGCTGCGAATTTAGACAAAGCTGCGCTTTTTTATCCACCTGCGTTAAATTCCTTTTTGAATTTTGTTACTTTTTCTAAGTACCTTCTCGATTCAGCATTAGGGTGTTTTTGGGTCAGCGCCCAATAGACTTGATTGGGTTGCAGTGAATTTAAGTCCCTCATCGCTCGTTTCCTATCTTTGCTAAAGGTATTCAGTACTCCTCCTGTGCCGCCGTTGTAGGCCGAAATCATACTGTATTCGAGTGACGTTGGATGGCTGACCTCTTTGAGGTAGCGGTTTTTCAGAATATAAAAATAGGCCGTTCCCGTATCAATATTTTTTTCGGGATCAAACAGATATTCAGGACTGGGCTCACCAGATTTATTTTTGACCAGTTTAAAGACATCTCGACCTGCGGTTTTAGGAACCACTTGCATCAGGCCATACGCATTGGCCCAACTGACGGCGTAGGGGTTAAAGCTACTTTCAGTTTTTATGATCGCGTAGATCAGATCTTCGGGAATGTTATATTTTTTCGAGGCTCGGTGCACGATGTCGGCGTATTTATAACCTCGTTTAGAGGCATGATCCGCTACCATAGGAATTTCCACATAGTAGGCTTTTTTGAAATCAACGTTCTTAATTTTTAATTTATTTTCAATAAGATAATCAGCAAATCGATTCGCGCGCCAACCCCACTGGATCGGTTGTTTATCTTGATCAAGCACTTGGTTGTACAAAAATGGCTGACCATTCAATTCGATATTTTGTGAAGAGAAAAGGTCAACGTGTGCGGGATCATCAGGCGTGAGCAAGGTGGTAATAATGGCATTGCGCAGATGTTTTTTTGGGTCAGTTGGGGAAACTGTTTCGATAATAATGGTTCCCGTGGAGAAATTGACTTCGGAACGACTCAGGTAATTATCGATGTATTTTACATAGTTGCTTTTACCGGCGACTTTGATCTCTTTACTGCCCCAGCGTTTCTCAATGTTGCCAGAAAAACTGCTGATCAGTGCATCTAAGGCGGCGGTATCTTTGACAAATTGCCCGGGTAATTGCGCTAAGTTTTTGGCAAAACGGTTGGTCGGCTCATAGTCGACGCTGTATATGCGTTCAACTAATTCTCGGCTACAACCGGCCAGTAGCATTGCAATAAAAAAGTAAGTCAGCTTTCTCATTATCTTCCCAATACAAAAATGACATCAGAGCGTTTACCATGATGTCATTGATTATCCTCGAAATAAATAAGGTATCTCTTATTTGCTTGGTGGCGTGTAACCTTCGATATGGACCTCTTTTCCTTCAAATAGGAAGTTGGTCATTTCGGTTTCCAGCAATTTACGATGTTCAGGGTCCATCATATTGAGTTTTTTCTCGTTGATCAGCATGGTTTGCTTATGCTGCCATTGTGCCCAAGCCTCTTTTGAGATGTTGTCAAAAATACGTTTACCCAATTCACCTGGGTACAGTTGAAAATCCAAACCGTCGGCTTCTTTATTTAGTCGAGCACAAAATACAGTGCGGCTCATGGTCACTTCCTCTTCGGTGTTTTAAGGGTTAATTTCAAATGGAAGGCTTTCTAGCAACTGTTTTACAGGAGCGGCTAAGCCGATTTGTTCCGGTTGGGCTAAGTTATACCAAAGACCTTTGCTTGCTTCCATGATGATGTTCGGTTGTTGAGATAACTCCACCAAGATCGGTGTGATCTCTAAATGATAATGGCTAAACGTGTGGCGAAAAGCGATGAGTGGGCGAATAGAGCGGATAGCGCTCTCTTTGATGGCTCTGTGATCAAGTTGATCTTCGATGGCGCTATTGGGGTTTTCAGGGAAGCAAAATAATCCACCCCAAATTCCACTTTGAGGGCGCTGTTCTAACCATACTTGATGGTTATGGTGCAGCATCACAAACCAAGTTTGTTTGGTTGGTTTGTCTGTTTTTGGTTTTTTGCCCGGATAATCGAGTGGGTTATTTTGTTTATTGGCGATGCAAAAAGATTCAACTGGGCAGAGCGTGCATTTCGGTTTGCTGCGTGTGCAGACCATCGCCCCCATATCCATCATGGCTTGGTTATATTTATCAACATCTTGCGCTGGCGTATTTTGTTCGGCATGTTGCCACAACTGAGTTTCAACCTTTTTTTGCCCCGGCCAGCCTTCGACAGCAAAGCAGCGGGCTAAAGTACGCTTTACGTTACCATCTAAAATGGCGTGCGGCTGCTTATAAACCGAAGAAAGCACCGCCGCAGCGGTTGAGCGGCCAATACCCGGTAGAGCATTCATCTGTTCGATATCAAGGGGAAACTCACCGCCATATTCGCTGGCCACTATTTTGGCTGCTTTGTGTAGATTGCGCGCACGTGCGTAATAACCAAGGCCGGTCCATAGGTGCAGTACCTCGTCTTGTTCTGCATTGGCCAAATCAATCACGGTTGGAAAGCGTTGCATGAAGCGTTCGAAATAAGGGATCACCGTGGCGACTTGAGTTTGTTGGAGCATAATTTCCGACAGCCAAACGCTGTAGGCCGTTTTGTTTTGTTGCCACGGCAAATGTTTGCGCCCATAGGCGTCATACCATTTTAAAATGGCGTTAGCGAAAGGTGTCACGACAGGCTCTTTGGTTTATAGTTTTAGTGGAGCAAAATTGCACCACATAAATGTGACGTTGTAAAACGGACAAATTGTGTGGATTTATCCAACAAGTTTATTTCGATAACACTTGCACCGAGAATAATTCTTTGGATAATCCCCGCTTTGATTAATCAATGTGCAGGCAAGATCAATGAGTGAAGTAACCACCAACGAATATACCGAAGAAGGCAAAATACTGCGTCGAATCCGTAGTTTCGTTCGTCGTGAGGGTCGATTAACTAAAGGCCAAGAAGCGGCAATGAATGAATGTTGGCCAACAATGGGTATTGATTTCCAGCCACAATTGCTCGATTGGGCGGCGGTTTTTGGTAACGATAACCCGGTGGTTTTAGAAATCGGTTTTGGTATGGGCGCTTCATTAGTTGAAATGGCTAAAAATGCACCGCAAAAAAACTTCTTTGGTATTGAAGTGCATAGCCCAGGTGTTGGCGCCTGTTTGTCAGCCGCTCGTGATGCTGGCGTGACTAATTTACGCGTGATGTGCCATGATGCAGTGGAAGTGTTTGAACACATGATCCCTGATGGTAGCCTGCATACACTGCAACTGTTCTTCCCTGATCCTTGGCACAAAAAACGTCACCACAAGCGCCGTATTGTGCAGTTAGAATTTGCGGAAATGGTGCGTCAAAAACTAAAAATGGAAGAGGGTATCTTTCATATGGCGACCGATTGGGAAAACTACGCTGAGCATATGATTGAAGTGATGAATCAAGCGCCGGGCTTTGCCAATATTGCCGCAGAAGGTGACTATATTCCTCGTCCAGAAGAGCGTCCTTTGACTAAATTTGAAGCGCGTGGTCACCGTTTAGGTCATGGTGTGTGGGATATAAAATATAAACGCACCGCGTAACGACTCACTTTTGTTGCTGCAACAAAATTAGCGATTAAAGAAAAGCCAACATTGTTGTAATGTTGGCTTTTTCGGCCTTAGCGCCCTACGAAAATCATTATAAAAATAGAGAAAAACATTTCTCACCCGAGGTAAAGTCACCCATGAAGCTAACACCCAATCTACTTGCTGATATTTTGTGTGAGGTTCGCCCACTGATCGGCAAAGGAAAAGTCGCCGATTACATTCCTGCTTTAGCCAAAGTACCGAATAACAAGCTGGCGATCGCGGTTTACACCAATCAAGGTGAAGTGATTTCGGCTGGAGATGCCACGGAAGGATTTTCAATTCAATCCATCTCTAAAGCTTTGAGCTTAACGCTTGCTATGATGCTTTATAAACCAGAAGAGCTATGGCTTCGTGTCGGAAAAGAGCCTTCAGGCCAAGCGTTTAATTCGATGATCCAGCTTGAAATGGAGCAGGGCATTCCGCGTAACCCTTTTATCAATGCTGGAGCTATTGTGGTGGCGGATATGCTGCATAGCCGTTTATCAGCCCCTCGGCAGCGCTTACTGGAGTTTGTACGTCAGTTGTCTGGTGAAGAGGGCATCGTATACGACAAAGTGGTAGCGGCTTCAGAAATGATGCACAGCGATCGCAATGCTGCCATCGCCTATTTGATGCGATCGTTTGGTAATTTCGATAATGACGTTATCCCGGTCCTGCACAACTATTTTCACGCTTGTTCACTTAAAATGAGCTGTGTTCAATTAGCGAAAACCTTCAGTTATCTGGCGAATAAAGGGGTGTCCGTGCATACCAAGGAAGCGATAGTAACGCCGACACAAAGTAAGCAGATCAATGCCTTATTGGCGACTTGCGGTTTGTATGATGGCGCAGGAGAGTTCGCTTATCGTGTTGGCATGCCGGGTAAATCGGGCGTAGGTGGCGGTATTATTGCTGTTGTTCCTGGGGAGATGACGATTGCGGTTTGGTCGCCAGAGCTTGATGCGTCAGGTAATTCTTTAGCGGGCACTAAGATGTTAGAACTCTTGGCTGAGCGTATTGGTCGCTCTATCTTTTAAGTTCAATATTTTCTGACAGCCCGTGTTTTTGGCAAAAGATTGGCTACCGATTAGGTTAGCCAATCTCTGTTGGGTTTATCTTTTTAGTCGTCAGCCATAAAGGCTTCGAGCAAGTCATTAAGAAACAGTTTTCCTTTTTCTGTGATTTGCCAGTGACTTTCGGTTTGCGTTAAATAGTGTTCGGCTAGTGCCCAATCTATCGTTGGTTGAATCACGCTTAAACTTAATCCAGTTGTTTCAACAAAGTCTTGTTTCGGACAAGGTTCCATCAAGCGAAAGCGGTTCATGAAGAATTCAAAAGGGCGATCCGCAGCGGCGACTTCAAATTCGTCATCCAAGTAAGGTTTGAGTAAATTGAGATAGCCACGCGGATGCTTCACCTTAGTGGTGCGTACAATACGCCCATCGTTAAAGCTGAGCTTGCCATGCGCGCCACAACCAATCCCCAGATAATCACCAAAGCGCCAGTAATTTAAGTTGTGTTGGCATTGATAGCCGGGCTTGCTATAGCCAGAAATTTCATACTGCACGTACCCAGCGGCGGCCAATTTTTGGTGACCCAGCTCAAAAATATCCCACAGTGCGTCATCATCTGGCAAAGTAGGCGGTTTAAAGTAGAAAACCGTATTAGGTTCAATGGTCAGTTGATACCAAGAAAGATGAGGTGGGTTTAGTGCAATCGCTTTGTCTAAATCGGCCAGCGCTTGTTCACAGTTTTGATCGGGTAAGCCATGCATCAAATCTAAGTTGAAGCTGTTTAAGCCAATTTGATGAGCTAATTGAGCGGCATTAACCGCTTCTTGCTGACCATGAATTCGCCCTAAACGTGCCAGTTTTTGTGGCTCAAAACTTTGTACACCAATCGAGATGCGCGTCACCCCTGCTTGTCGATATCCAACAAAACGGTCAGCTTCTACCGTGCCCGGGTTGGCCTCCATGGTGATTTCAATCCCAGGCTTAAACGCAAGACGCGCTTCAATGCCTTGCAGCAGGCGAGCAATACCTTCAGCAGAAAAAAGACTCGGTGTACCACCGCCAATAAAAATGGAATGCAATGGGCGAGGATGGTCTGCAAGGCGGTATTTGGCGATATCGGTATCGAGATCCTCCAATAGCGCATCAATGTATTCACGTTCAGGAATATCGTGCTTTAGCGCGTGAGAGTTAAAATCACAATAGGGGCATTTTTGTACACACCACGGGATGTGCACGTACAAACTCAGCGCGGGTGGTTGCAACATTATGAATTTTGCTCGCTTAAGGTTTTAAATAGCATTTTTAGCGCTTTGCCACGATGTGAAAGCTGCTTTTTACGTGCAGGTAGCAGTTCAGCTGAAGCGCAGTTATCTTCAGGGACAAAGAAGATCGGATCATAACCAAAACCGTTACTGCCGTGAGCTTGGTGCAAGATGCGACCTTGCCACGTACCATGGCAGACCAATGGTGTTGGGTCATTTTCGTGACGCATGAAAACCAGCACGCAATGAAAACGAGCGGTGCGTTGTTCGTCTGGTACGCCTTCCATCGCAGCTAATAATTTTTCTAGGTTTTGTTGGTCACTGGCATTTTCACCAGCGTAGCGCGCCGAGTAAATCCCCGGAGCACCTTGCAGATAATCCACTTCTAAGCCGGAGTCATCGGCAATCGCAGGTAAGCCAGTGATTTTGGCAGCATGTCGTGCTTTGATGATCGCATTCTCAATAAAGGTGGTGCCAGTTTCCTCGGCTTCTGGGACGTTTAATTCTGTTTGCGCCACCACATCAAAACCGAAATCAACCAGCAGATCAGCCATTTCGCGCACTTTGCCTTGGTTTCCTGTGGCTAATACTATTTTTTTCATTGTGCTGTTTCTCTATTCTTCGACGTAGAATTTTTGGGTAAATTTAAGCTTACCGGTGCCTTTTAAGCCCGCATCAACCTCAATGTCAAAACTCAAATTCTCTTCATTGGTAATGGGGAATTCAGCGAGGTAATAAATCGCGTTGCCCTCTTTGAATTGTTTAAATTCAAGTTCACGTACCTGACCGATTAGGTTTTTCGCATTGCCTTTGAGTGTCGCTTCCATAGCTGGTTTACCTAAGGCCGAGTTATCTAATACGCTGATGTTTAAAATAGCCGAGTAACCATTACGTTTTAACTGATAACTGCGCGCCACTTGTGGCGTTAAAAATGTTGAGTTGAAAGCTGAGTAGTGAACTTCAACATTCTTGATGGTTTGAAACTGCTCGGCGAGTGTGGGTAGCGAAATAAAGGCTATAACAAACGCTATCATCCATTTACGCATGTGGTGCTCCTTACAAAACAGAGTGGGCTAAATAAAAAGCCATCACAAGATGGCTTCAATCGGCTCTGGTATCACTTGAGGTGAATGAATTCGGACTTGTTTATGACGTCCCAATTCCCCTTTTTCTATCTCGATTAAACCTTTGGCGACTTTAAATTGTTTGGCCAAGAATTTGGTTAAATGCGCGTTGGCTTTGCCATCAACAGGCGGTGCGGTGATGGCAATTTTGAGCTCCTCACCATGTAAGCCGACGATACTATCGCGGCTTGCTTTGGGTTGGATGTAGAGTTTGAGGATTAGATCCTCTCCCTCTTGCCAAACAGCAGATGACATTACAACTGATACCATACTGGGCCAATAAAATCGCCCATTAGGAAGTTAGCAAACTGCAGCACAATAAACAGCACCAATACACTTAAATCAAAACCACCCATCGCTGGTAGGATACGGCGGATCGGCGCAAGCATCGGCTCGGTTAATTGATGAAATACGTATTCAATCGGGCTGCGGCCTTGGCTAACCCAACTTAGAATAGCGCGGATCAACAGCACCCAGAACAGTAAACCGCCAGCGGCTTTGACTAACGAGAGTAAGCCTAAGAATAAAAAGTAGACGCTAAAACTAACCGCACCACCTGATGCCACCAGCATTAAGGCAATAAATTTCAATACGCACAGCACGTACGCAAAGAGAACCGTGGCCAAATCTAGGCTACCAATGGATGGAATCGCGCGGCGCAGTGGGCCAACCACAGGTTGCGTTGCTTTGACGATAAACTGGGAGAATGGGTTATAGAAATCGGCACGCGCTGCTTGTAACCAGATACGTAAAATTACGACCATGATGTACAGATCAAACAGGGTGGAGATCAAAAAACTCATTGAATTCATAGCTAGCCCTTAATATGAGTAGAGTGTCGTTTGCGCTTTTGCGCTATAGCTTAGTGAAACGCCACTAGGATTAAAACAGTTTTTCCATTTCTTGTGCACGAGTTACGGCCGCTTGCATCGCTTGTGCAACGATATTGGCAAGTTGATGCTCGTTAAAGGTGCGAATCGCCTCGGCGGTGGTGCCGCCTTTGGAGGTCACTTGTTCACGCAATGTCGAGAGTTCAATATCAGGGTTTGCCACCACCATTTCGGCTGCGCCTAACGCCGCTTGTTGTACTAACAAACGGGCCGTTTCTTTATCAAAGCCTTGAGCGATGGCTTCATTTTGCATCGCTTCTATAAACAAAAAGAAGTAGGCAGGCGCACTGCCTGCGGCGGCGATGATGCCATTAATGGCGGACTCGTTTTCAACCCAGCACACTTCACCAACGGCTTGTAGCAATTGTGCGGTAAAGCGTTTGTCTTGCTCTGATACGCTTGGAGTGGCAAATAGACCGCTCATGCCTCGATTGATCAGCGAAGGTGTATTGGGCATGGCGCGTACTAGTTGCAGTTCGGTCGCCAGCATCTCATTAAGGCGCGCCGCAGAAACACCTGCTGCAATGGAGATCACCAACTTATTTCTAAAATCAATGGATTGCAAAGGTTGACAGACACTGGCCATCAACTGCGGTTTGACCGCCAGTACCACCACATCGGCTTGCTGCGCTGCGGCAAGATTATCGCTGGTGGTGTGAATGCCATAAGCACTTTCCAGTGGTTTGCGTCTTGTTTCTGACGGTGCGGTCGCGGTAATTCTATCAGCTGGATAACCGCTGGCGACTAAGCCTGCAATAATTGCTTTGGCCATATTGCCTGCACCGATAAAAGTGATGTTTCTCTGCTGCATCTGCTGACCTCTAATTGCTTGTCGCTGATTGATTATTATGTGGTTGATAGTTAAGCCAGTGCTAAGCGTAATCACGCGCACCAAAAATAGCGGTGCCGATCCTCACCATAGTGCTACCAGCTTCAATCGCCGCTTGCATGTCACCACTCATGCCCATTGAGAGCGTATCTAACCCTGAAAAACGTTCAGACAATTGCGCTTGTAAGCTCGCCAGTTTTTGAAATGCGGCAAGTTGCGCAGCGTAATCGGGGACATTCTCAGGAATAGACATCAGTCCTCTTAACGTGAGGTTGGGTAGCGCGGATATCAACTCTGCCAACTCAACTATTTCGTGTTCACTAATGCCCGATTTCGAGCTTTCACCGCTGGTGTTGACTTGAATCAAGACCTGTAGTGGTGGCATGCCCGCTGGGCGTTGATCATTTAAACGCTGGGCAATTTTACTTCGATCCACCGTATGCACCCAAGCAAAGTTCTCGGCCACAATGCGCGATTTATTGGACTGAATTGGGCCGATAAAGTGCCATTCTAAATCCAGTTCGGGGTGCAAGGTATTGAAGTATTGAACTTTATCCGCGCCCTCTTGCACATAGTTTTCACCAAATAAACGTTGCCCAGCGCGCGCCGCTTCTAGAATCGCCTCGACAGGTTTGGTCTTACTGACCGCTAAAAGTTGCACTCTCTCTCGAGCGCGTCCACACTTTTGTTGTGCACTTTCAATTTGTGAAGTGATCTGTTCAATGTTTTGTTGAATACTACTCATAGCCTGACTTTACTAAGGAAATTAAATGGATATCGCTGAGCTACTGGATTTTAGTGTAAAGCACAACGCTTCGGATCTACACCTATCTGCAGGTGTTCCACCTATGGTACGGATAGATGGTGAAGTAAGAAAGCTCGGAGTGCCTGCTTTTACTCATGCTGACGTGCATCGTTTGATTTTTGAGATCATGAACGATGCTCAGCGTAGTGAATTTGAAGAGAAACTGGAAGTGGATTTCTCATTTGAGCTGCCTAATGTAGGGCGTTTTCGTGTCAATGCTTTCCATCAATCTCGTGGCTGCTCTGCGGTTTTCCGGACGATTCCAACGGTGATCCCAACCTTGGAAGAACTACAAGCGCCTGACATTTTTAATAAAATCGCCAATTATGAGAAAGGATTGGTGCTGGTGACTGGGCCAACAGGGTCGGGTAAATCGACCACACTGGCAGCAATGGTTGATTACATTAATTCTCATCACAACAAACACATTTTAACCATTGAAGACCCCATTGAGTTTGTGCATAGCAACAATAAATGTTTGGTTAACCAACGTGAAGTGCACCGAGATACCCACAGTTTTAAAGCGGCGCTACGCTCGGCGCTGCGCGAAGATCCGGATGTAATCTTAGTCGGTGAGCTGCGCGATCAAGAAACCATCAGCTTAGCGTTAACCGCGGCTGAAACCGGGCATTTAGTGTTTGGCACGTTACATACCAGCTCTGCGGCGAAAACTATCGACCGGATCATTGATGTTTTCCCCGGTAGTGATAAAGAGATGGTTCGTTCAATGCTCTCTGAATCATTGCGAGCAGTGATTGCGCAAAAGCTGCTAAAACGTTTAGGTGGGGGCCGCGTCGCGTGTCATGAAATTATGCTTGCCACTCCAGCTATTCGTAACTTGATCCGCGAGGATAAGGTTGCGCAGATGTACTCCATCATCCAAACGGGTGCGGCGCATGGCATGCAAACCATGGAACAGAATTCTAAACAGTTGATTGCGCAAGGTATTGTCGATCAAGAAGAAGTGCAGAAAAAACTGGAAGTCAATTCATCACCATTTTAAGAGAGAACTCATGGAACTGAACCAATGTCTTGAGGGTATGTTGACTCAAAAAGCTTCCGACTTGTACCTCACCGTAGGAGCGCCAGTGTTATTTCGCGTCGATGGTGAGTTAAGAGCTCACGGCGAAAAGTTATCCCAAACGCAGGTGCTGGCGTTGTTAGATGCCATGATGGATGAGGATCGCCGCCGTGAATTTCAACGTACACGTGAAGCCAATTTTGCAGTGGTGAGAAAGATAGGCCGCTTTCGTGTCAGTGCTTTTTTCCAGCGCGAGCTGCCCGGTGCAGTGATCCGCCGCATTGAAACTCATATTCCCACCTTTGAAGAATTAAAGTTACCGGGCGTGTTGCAAGATCTTTCGATTGCAAAGCGTGGGCTGGTGCTGGTGGTTGGCGCGACGGGGTCGGGCAAATCGACCACCATGGCGGCCATGACGGGTTATCGTAACTCGCACCGAACTGGGCATATTTTAACGGTGGAAGACCCGATTGAGTTTGTGCATGAGCATCAGCGTTGTATTGTGACCCAGCGAGAAGTGGGGTTGGATACCGAGAGTTACGAAGTAGCGCTAAAAAATTCGCTACGCCAAGCTCCTGATATGATTTTAATTGGTGAGATCCGTTCACGTGAAACGATGGAATATGCGATGACCTTTGCCGAAACCGGTCATTTATGTATGGCAACGCTGCATGCTAACAATGCTAACCAAGCGCTTGAACGAATTTTGCATTTGGTCCCTAAAGAGCAAAAAGAGCAGTTTTTATTTGATCTGTCGATGAACCTCAGAGGTGTCGTTGGGCAACAGTTGCTCCGCGATAAAAATGGCAAGGGACGACATGGGGTGTTTGAGATTTTACTCAATAGTCCTCGAATTTCCGATTTGATCCGCCGCGGTGATCTGCACGAATTGAAAGCGACGATGGGCAAATCACAAGAAGTGGGGATGCAGACTTTTGACCAAGCACTGTATCAACTGGTTGTTGATGAGAAAATCAGTGAACAAGATGCACTGCACAGCGCCGACTCCGCCAATGATTTACGTTTAATGTTAAAAACAAAGCGTGGCGAAGGGCTCAGCAGTGGCACATTGGATAACGTGCAGATTGATATGGAATAGTCGCAGTTCAAGACGAACAATCCCGAACTCGATTCGGGATTGTGTTGCACCGCTGTATTAAAGTTAAGTTACGCGCCCCATTGCGCTTCAAACCAGCTCTCTAAGATCACTACAGCTGATTGGCAATCGACATTGCCTTTGCTCAGTGCTTTGTAGCCGCCCATGGCAAATAAGTCGGCGCGCGCTTCCCGGGTTGAAAGCCGTTCGTCATGCATCTCAACGGGTAAGCCAAAGCGCCCGTGTAAACGCTGCGCAAATTTTTTGGCTCGCGGAGTAATGGTTTCCAACGCTTTGCCGTGCAAATCTGTTGGTAGCCCTACCACCAATAAATGGGGTTGCCACTCTTTGATCTGCTTTTCGATCTCTTGCCAATGTGGAATTCCGTCATTGGCTTTAAAGGCTTTAAGTGGCGATGCGGTGCCTGTAACTTCTTGGCCAATCGCACTGCCGATGCTTTTGGTGCCAAAGTCAAAAGCCATAATGGTTCTGGATGTCATAATCAGTATCTTGCATGGTGTAACGAAGGCTCTAAAAAGGCGCGTAGCCTAGTTAGAGCCGTAAAGGTTAGAGCCGTAAAAGTTAAGCATGCCCAGCTTGCGCTGAGAGTTGGATGGGATCAATACCGAATTTTTTAATCGCCTGATTCCACTTATCGTGAATGGGCGTATTAAAGATAACCTCTGGATCGGCCTCAATGGTTAACCAAGAATTTTCAGCCAGCTCTAACTCAAGCTGACCGGGCTCCCAGCCTGAATAACCCAGAGCCACAAGATAGTGACTTGGTTCGGCATCCGTGCCCAGTACCGCTAAAATATCTTTCGATGTGGTGACGGCAATGTCATCGCTCATACGGATGCTGGATTCATAATGATCTTTCGGTCGATGTAGAATAAACCCACGATCTTCAGAAACAGGACCGCCATTCAATACGGGCCTTTTTAGGCTATCAAGTTGAAGCTTCGGGTAGCTTGGCTCAACATCGACTTGGTTTAACATGCCGCCCACAGTGATATCAATCGGCACATTAATCATCAAGCCCATCGCCCCATCTTCATTGTGTTCACAGATGTAAATAACACTGTGCTTGAAGTAAGGGTCTCTCATACTTGGCATGGCAACTAAAAAATGATTTGTAAGATTCATACTGCCTCCAACCTATCGCAAATTACTGGGCAAGAGTTTGCCCAGTTCAGCATGACTTGTTGATTCGACGCTCAATCGCGTCCATCAACTTACCGGTAATTGAGATATCAAAGGCGGCCTCTATTTCACGAATACACGTAGGGCTCGTCACGTTGATCTCAGTGAGCTTGTCGCCAATAACGTCAAGTCCGACAAAGATTAAGCCTTTTTCTTTCAATGTTGGAGCAATAGTTTGAGCAATTTTTTTATCGGTTTCGCTTAGCGGACGCGCTTCACCACGGCCACCAGCTGCCAAATTGCCACGGGTTTCACCTTGTGCCGGAATTCGCGCTAGGCAGTAAGGCATTGGTTCACCATCGACCACTAAAATACGTTTATCACCGTTGCTGATGTCAGGTACAAAAGTTTGCGCCATACAGTAGTTTTGGCCGTGGTTAGTTAATGTTTCGATAATGACAGATACGTTTGGATCACCCTCTTTAACGCGGAAGATAGATGCCCCGCCCATACCGTCTAACGGTTTTAAAATCACATCACCATGTTGCGCGCGGAAGGCTTTAATTTTTTCCGCTTTACGCGTCACTATGGTGGTTGGCGTTAGTTCAGGGAACCATGCCGTAAACAGTTTCTCATTGCAGTCACGTAAGCTTTGCGGCTTATTGACGATTAATGTTCCTGCTTCTTCTGCTCGTTCTAGAATGTAGGTTGCGTAGATATATTCAGTGTCAAACGGCGGATCTTTACGCATCAACACTGCATCGAGATCAGCCAGTGGAATAGTTTGCTCAGATAAAAACTCATACCAACCGTTCGGATCTTCTTTCAATGTCACCACTTTGGTATCGGCAAAAGCGACACCTTGATCTAAGTGTAGATCATTCATCTCCATATAGTGGATTTCATAACCACGACGCTGCGCTTCTAGCAACATGGCAAAGCTGGAATCTTTTTTGATGTTAATGGACGAGATAGGGTCCATGACGATACCAAGTTTAATCATTGTTTTTCTCCGGTTAGCCAAGATCGCCAAAGCGAACTTGAAGAGCAGTAATAGCCGTTAAGGCCGCAGTTTCAGTACGCAGTACGCGTGGGCCTAGCAAGGTTTCTTCAAAATGGTACTGTTCAGTCATGCTAATTTCTGATTCTGATAAGCCCCCTTCAGGGCCAATCAACAAACGGACTTTATTGATGGGTTGAGGCAGGGTATTAATCGAATACTTCGCACGTGGATGTAAGTTGAGCTTGAGCGCATCACTGGGTTCGGCACACCACTCTTCCAATTGCATAATTGGGCGGATCAGCGGCACTATATTGCGGCCGCACTGCTCACAAGCGCTGATTGCAATTTTTTGCCACTGTTCAAGTTTTTTCTCAAAACGTTTGGCATCTAATTTCACGCCGCAACGTTCAGAAATCAAAGGCGTGATGGTATTGACGCCAAGTTCGACCGATTTTTGAATGGTGAACTCCATTTTGTCTCCACGCGAGATCACCTGCCCAAGGTGTAAATTAAGAGGCGATTCACAGCTGCTTTCGACTCTTTTCAACACATTGACCAGCACATTTTTTTTGCTGACCTCGGTAATTTCCGCTGGGAATTCCGCGCCACTGCCATCAAAAAGCAGTACTTCTTGGCCCGCTTGCATGCGTAACACCCGGCCAATATGCCCAGCCGCATCATCATTGAGAGCAATAATGCTTGAGGGTTGAAGAGGAGTCGGATGATAAATTCTAGGGATACGCATGGATAGTTCCTACCTGACGTTGAATAGCCATTAACATGGATGCTTTACACTGAAAAAACAAGGGGCAAGGGTGAGTTTCAATCACGAAAATAGCCCATAAAAAGTACCTTATGAACGGCACTGTTGCTGCACAAATGAGTTGTGGTTGCCTTGAACTTTGGCAATTCGCTGATCGCGTTTGCATTCCCACTCATCGGCTGGGTATTGGCGATTCCAAGCTTGCATTAGTTGTGTTTGGGACTTGGATAACTGAAAGCCATAGTTTTGGCTCATGTACAGATAGGTACGAGCAATTGAGCCACGTGCTCTATCGGGTGGCATGACTTTGCGTTGTTTAAAATCGACCTGCATTTCACAACGGCCATAGCTTTCACCTTCTACGCCATTCCACTGACTGAAATTGTAGTTTGAACGATCGCCGTTGACTTCGCCAATCGCCGGCGTCAGGTTGTGAAGGTCAGCTTCCATCGAACGAAAAATAGTATCATTTTTGGTGCAATTTTTACGCCCACCTTGTTGCCAGCACTGACGCTGGTGGCCAAATTGCCAAGCAGGGACGACGTGTTCCCATTCAATACGGCTGGCGCGAGTTTGTTGTTTGCGAACTTGGTAACCACAAGCTTGTAAGTCGGGCGTGCCTTTCTTACCTTGCCATGCAATGTCACAACCGCAGTAAAAGCTCACTGGATGATCATGATAGATTTTCAATGCTTCTTTTTTAGCTTGAGAAAAGGAAGCGGGAGGCGCAGCTAGGGCACAAAACGAGAACAGAGCTAAGCTGCTATTCACAAGCAATAAGCGAAAATAGGACATCGTTTAGACTGATATAAGTATGGTTTTTATTAGTCTAACACTCAGATTAAAGAATAATAAATGATGTTTTTGTTGTTAATTGCAGATGAGTGTAACCACTGCTGTGGATTCAAGTAGCAGCAACCAAAGTTTATTTAGGAAAGCTGCACGCCAGTAAAATGGAGCGTTTGTGCACAGTGTTGACAGCGGTAGGTGGCTTGATTGCGCATCACTTTATTGTGACGACGGACAGTGAGCGGATAATGCGCACAGGCGCAGTGATATTCAAAGGTTTTGCCTTGCACAGAAGAGACTTCAAAGCGATGAGTGGTATTGGCTGGTAAATGAAACACTTGATTCATCACGGCCTGCCACTCTTTACCGTGTGGACGAACACGACCATAGCGCTGGTAGGTAATTAGGTGGGCGATTTCATGTGGGATCACTTCATCGAGAAAAGCGCGTTGATTTTCAGCAAACAGCACTGGATTCAGTCTGATTTCCCAACGTTGTAAATAAGCCTTACCTGCCGCCTTTCCCCGCAACTGATAGTTGATATTTGGCATAGGGAAGTCGTGTTGAAAATAGTGACGAGCGGTTGTGATGCACTGTTTTGCTTTTACTTGCGCGCGGTAATGTAGCTCAAAATTAGGCACAGATTCATTCCTAGAAAAAAGCCCTTGCGAATGAGCAAGGGCTTACAAATTTAAACTAGGTTGAAAATTACTTCAAGCCAGCAAAGTCACGCAGGATGGCGGCTTTGTCAATCGCTTCCCAAGGAAACTCTTCACGGCCGAAGTGACCGTAAGCGGCAGTTTTCTTGTAGATCGGTTGCAGTAAATTGAGCATTTCTTGTAAGCCGTATGGGCGTAGGTCGAAGTGCTGGCGTACCGCTTCAATGATGATCTCTTGTGATACTTTTTCAGTACCAAAGGTTTCGACCATGATTGAGGTTGGATCTGCGATACCAATGGCGTATGACAACTGAATTTCACAGCGGTCAGCAAGGCCTGCCGCTACGATGTTTTTCGCTACATAACGCGCCGCGTAGGCTGCACTACGGTCTACTTTTGATGGATCTTTACCAGAGAATGCACCACCACCGTGACGCGCTGCGCCGCCGTAGGTATCAACAATGATCTTACGACCAGTTAAACCACAGTCACCCATTGGGCCGCCAATCACAAAACGACCGGTTGGGTTGATGAAGAATTTGGTCTCTTTGCTAAGCCACTCGGCTGGCAACACAGGCTTAATGATCTCTTCCATGACGCCTTCGCGTAGGTCAGCTGTCGAGATAGAGTCGCAATGTTGCGTTGAAAGAACGACTGCATCAATTCCGACAATTTTACCTTGGTCATATTGGAAGGTAACTTGAGATTTTGCATCAGGACGTAGCCAAGAAAGCGTGCCATTTTTACGCACTTCTGCTTGTTTTTGCATCAAGCGGTGAGCGTAGGTGATTGGTGCCGGCATCAGGATTTCAGTTTCGTTGGTCGCGTAACCGAACATAATACCTTGGTCACCGGCGCCTTGTTCTTTAGGATCGGCCTTATCAACACCTTGGTTGATATCAGGTGACTGTTTACCAATGGTATTCAAAACGGCGCAAGAATTGGCATCGAAACCCATCTCTGAGTTGACGTAACCAATTTCACGAACGGTTTGGCGAGTAAGCTCTTCAATGTCCACCCATGCAGAGGTAGTGATTTCACCACCAACCATGACCATGCCGGTTTTCACGTAAGTTTCACAAGCAACGCGCGCTTTGATGTCTTGTTCTAGAATCGCATCCAAAACTGCATCAGAAATTTGGTCTGCAATTTTATCTGGATGGCCTTCTGAAACGGATTCAGAAGTAAACAGGTGCTTAACCATGAGAGCTCCACTTTTAATCGTTGGACTATGGCAAGCTTCGCTCACCATCGTTATTCATTAGTTTATGTAGGTGTTTCTACATCTAGACGTCTATTCTAGTTTTGAATGGTCGAATTACAAGTTATTTTTACGCCTGTCTGTAAACCAAACGTTTGCTTAAATTTAGATGAAAAATTGGAGTTTGGTTTTTTATCCTAAAAATAAGCGCTAAAGAGCACTATTTCTCCAGTAAAACGTTTGCAGTGAGAAAAGTGCTTTGAGAGAATAGCCGCGCTATTTTCAGCCCATTTCCGTTAATTTGAATTCGCTTAATGCACTCAGGAGCAGACATGTCTTCCCGTAACCTTGTTTCTAATAAAGAACTCGCCAATGCCATCCGTGCTCTTAGTATGGACGGTGTTCAACAAGCTAACTCTGGTCACCCTGGTGCACCGATGGGTATGGCGGATATCGCTGAAGTTCTTTGGCGTAGCCACTTAAACCATAACCCACAAAACCCACAATGGGCTGACCGTGACCGTTTTGTGCTGTCAAACGGCCACGGCTCAATGCTGATTTACTCTTTATTGCACCTGAGCGGTTACGCGCTGTCGATTGATGATTTGAAAAACTTCCGTCAATTGCACTCAAAAACACCGGGTCACCCAGAATACGGTTACGCGCCGGGCATTGAAACCACCACGGGCCCACTAGGCCAAGGTATTACCAATGCGGTCGGCATGGCGATGGCTGAAAAAGCACTGGCGGCGCAGTTCAACAAACCGGGTCACGACATTGTTGACCACTTCACTTATGTGTTCATGGGTGATGGTTGTTTGATGGAAGGCATCTCGCACGAGGCGTGTTCTCTGGCGGGCACACTGGGCCTTGGCAAACTGATTGCGTTTTGGGATGACAACGGCATCTCTATCGATGGTCATGTGGAAGGCTGGTTCTCTGATGACACGCCAAAACGTTTTGAAGCGTACGGCTGGCATGTTATTGCTGCGGTTGATGGCCATAACGCTGAAGCGATTAATGCCGCGATTGAGGCTGCGAAAGCAGACCCTCGTCCAACCTTGATTTGCACCAAAACCATCATCGGTTTTGGTTCGCCAAA
>NZ_CAWNMS010000039.1:0-43922 GCF_963875605.1 Vibrio sp. V04_P4A5T148 | reverse complement strand
TTTTTGTATTGGCCCGTATTCTTTTGCTTTTTGGGGAAGTAAGTCGCTATCTAGAGATTCTTCACATAGTTACTCACAGAAAAGGTGAATAAATGTGGCTGGTGTCGCATTATTTTGTTGATAACTTTAAATTTGATGAAAAGTTATCCAATTAATGATTAGGAACACATAAATCTCGTGTTAATCACACTAGTAAGTTTGCTCCTATTGGGGATATGTGGAAAAATCAAAGCAATTAAGATTTTACTAGAGGTTGGCCAGTGATCGATGGCGATGGTTACCGACTCAATGTTGGTATTGTGATTTGTAACAACCATGGTCAGGTATTCTGGGCGAAACGATACGGACAACACTCTTGGCAGTTTCCACAAGGTGGAATTGACGACGATGAAACTCCTGAACAAGCGATGTTTAGAGAGCTTTACGAAGAGGTTGGGCTTACAAAGAAAGATGTGAAAATCATAGCAACAAGCCGTCATTGGTTAAGATATAAATTACCAAAACGGCTCGTTCGTTGGGATTCTCAACCTGTCTGTATTGGGCAAAAACAGAAATGGTTTCTTCTGCGCTTAGAGTGTGATGAATCAAGAATCAACATGCAGCGCGGCAGTACCCCTGAATTTGATGGTTGGCGTTGGGTCAGTTATTGGTATCCAGTGAGACAAGTAGTCTCTTTCAAGCGAGATGTTTATCGTCGCGCCATGAAAGAGTTTGCATCATTCGCGATGCCATTTAAAGAACGTAATAACAAAGGTAAGCGCAAAAATAAAAGAGGATAGACATGCTCTCTCAGCTAAGGGAAATAGTTGAACAAGTATCCAAGGTAGAAGATGTACACCAAGCCTTGGATATTTTGGTTAAGCAAACGTGCAATGCGATGAGTACCGAGTGTTGCACTGTCTATCTTGCTAACGAAGAAAAACATCGCCTAGAACTGATGGCAACGCAAGGCTTAAAGTTCAAAGGCGACAAAATCCACATCGGTTTTGACGAAGGTTTAGTGGGCTTAGTGAAACGTTCAGCTGAGCCAATCAACATTGCTGAAGCGTCGAAACATCCTAATTTTAAATACTTCAAACAGCTTGGCGAAGAGGTGTATCAAAGCTTTCTTGGTACGCCGATTATTCATCGCAAGCGAGTATTGGGTGTGTTGGTCGTGCAGCAAAAAACACCTCGCTTATTTAGTGAGATGGAAGAGTCTTTTATTGTCACTCTGGCGGCGCAAGTGGCCGTGATTATTGCTCATGCTCAAACACAAGGGCAGTGGCTGCTTTCGAAAAAGCAGTTATCCACCAGTGGCATTGCTGCGTCATCTGGCATCGCGATTGGTGAGTTTTGGTGGGATGACACCCAGCCTCAACTGTCTGATGTTTATCCCGCCTCAACGCTCGATATTGAACGAGAACAAGAGTGGCTAGTGCTGGCGGTAGAAAGCGCCTTGAACGATTTTCGTCGTTTAAGAAAAAAACTCGATAGTGATATTAATAAAGATGCGTTAGCCATCTTCGATCTCTTTACTCATCTACTCAATGATCCGATGCTACGCAACGATCTGAAAAGCCAGATCCAAAAAGGTGATCGTGCAGATTGGGCATTACGGCAAGTTGTGGAGAGTTATTCCAACCGTTTTGCGAAGATGTCAGATGTTTACTTACGTGAGCGTGCACAGGATATTCGTGAGCTAGGTCAGCGACTGCTATTTTTTTTGCACAACACTGAGCATGAGCAGCAGCAACTTGATAAACCGATTATTTTGGTGGTACGCGAACTTACTGCTTCAATTCTCGCCGCTATTCCTAAAGATAAATTACTGGCGGTGGTCTCTTTAGAAGGGGCTGCCAATTCCCACGCAGCAATATTGTCACGGGCGTTGGGCATTCCCGCAGTGATGGGAATTTCACTTAATCTCAAGGAGATCAACGGTAAAAAGGGCATTGTCGATGGTTATAGCGGCAAGGTTTTTATCTCACCAAATAGACAAATTCTAGCGGAATATCGTGCTTTAGCTTATGAAGAAAGCGAACTTTCTCAAATGGTTAATGAAACCATTGCAGAAGCTCCTTTTACGCAAGATGGCACACGTATTGAAGTGATGCTCAATGCTGGATTAAGTGCGGATACCAACATCGCAATTAACCAAGGGGTTGATGGTGTCGGGCTGTATCGAACCGAAATTTCCTTTTTGCTGCAACATCGCTTTCCATCAGAAGAAGAACAAGTGCAGCAGTATCGCAGCGTTTTGAACGCTTATCCTGATAAACGGGTGGTGATGAGAACGTTAGACATTGGTGGCGATAAAGCACTGCCTTATCTACCCATTGAAGAAGACAATCCCTTTCTTGGCTGGCGAGGCATTCGTTTTACGCTCGATCATCCCGATATTTTTTTGATTCAACTGCGGGCGATGATGCGTGCCAGCGGCGATAACCAAAATCTCAGCATTTTATTGCCAATGATTTCAGGAACGAAAGAGTTGGACGACGCAATGCGGTTGATTGAGCAAGCGTATCGAGAAGTTTCTAGCGTTGATGATCGGATCATAATGCCCAAGATTGGCATTATGATTGAAGTACCATCGATGATTTATCTTCTACCATTGATTGCGAGCAAAGTGGACTTTGTTTCGGTTGGAACCAACGATTTAACCCAATATTTGTTGGCCGTTGATCGGAACAATGCACATGTTGCTGATGTCTATGACTCCATGCATCCAGCGGTGGTGATGGCGCTTAAACAGATTTTAGAGACTTGCCAGTCTCATCGTATACCTGTTTGTGTGTGTGGTGAGTTGGCCGGGGACCCTATCGGTTCACTGTTATTAATTGGTTTGGGTTATCGCATGCTAAGTATGAATACCTCCAACGTAGCCAAGGTCAAATATTTGGTGAGGCACTCTCAATTAGGACAGTTACGGCAACTTGCTGACAAAGCGTTGATGCAACCTTACGGCAAAGACATTTATAATATGATGCACTCATACTTTGAAGATAAAGGCTTTGCTGGCTTTATCCGCGCAGGCAAAAAATAGGAACTAATGTGAATTTTGAGTTGATGGTTTTGCTGGTGTTATTGGGCTCAGTCGTTGGTTTTATGGCTGGTTTACTGGGCATTGGTGGTGGTTTAATTGTCGTTCCGGCGTTGCTTCTTTTGCTTCCCAAGGCGGGTATTTCCGCCGAACTTAGTATGCATTTAGCATTAGCGACATCGCTAGCGACCATCATTGTTACTTCGGCTTCTTCGGCATTAAATCACCTTAAATTGGGTAATGTGGATATGTTTGTCGTCAAGTGGCTCATGCCCGGCGTTATCGTCGGTGGGTTTGTTGGCTCAATGATCGCAGATGTGATTCCGACTCAATATCTACCGAAAGTATTTGGCGTGATTGTTTTTTGCCTGGCGATTCAAATGTTTTTATCGATAAAAGCACAAATGCAAAGATCGATGCCCGGTGCGTGGGTGACCATGCTATGTGGCAGTGGTATTGGTATTGTCTCTAGTTTAGCGGGAATTGGTGGCGGTTCGCTCTCCGTTCCTTTTTTGAATCGTCATGGCGTTGAAATGCGTAAAGCCGTCGGTTCTTCTTCTGTCTGTGGGTGTGTGATCGCAATCTCTGGCATGATTGGTTTTATTTTGCACGGTTATCAAGTGGAGAATTTACCACCTTACAGCATTGGCTATGTCTATTTACCTGCGTTAGTCGCCATTGCTTCGACCTCAATTCTCACTACTCGATTAGGAGCGCGTTACGCGACTCAGTTACCGACGGCGGTATTGAAAAAAATATTCTCCGTTTTTCTGATGGTTATAGCGGCAACTATGCTGTTTTAATCACTTATTATCTTCACCTCATTTTTAGTAAGAGAACACGTTTATGTCTCAGGGTTTTATACAGTTCCCAAATATTGATCCCGTGCTGATTGCGATTGGCCCTATATCCATTCGCTGGTACGGCTTAATGTATTTAGTTGGTTTTGTTTTTGCGATGTGGCTTGCCAATCGCAGAGCGGACAAACCAAATAGTGGCTGGACTCGTGAGCAAGTCTCGGATTTGCTGTTTGCTGGATTTTTAGGGGTGGTCATTGGTGGTCGTGTCGGTTATGTGTTGTTTTACAATTTTGATCTGTTTCTCCAAGACCCGCTCTATCTTTTTAAAGTGTGGACAGGCGGGATGTCTTTCCATGGTGGTCTACTTGGCGTGATCAGCGCAATGTGTTGGTATGCACGGAAAAATAACCGAACGTTTTTTGGTGTCGCCGATTTTGTGGCTCCTTTGGTTCCATTTGGTTTAGGCATGGGACGACTAGGCAACTTCATGAACAGTGAATTGTGGGGGCGAGTAACCGATGTTCCATGGGCGATCATTTTTCCGAACGGCGGGCCTTTGCCTCGCCATCCATCACAGCTTTATGAGTTTTTCTTAGAAGGGATTGTGCTGTTTATTATATTGAACCTGTTTATCCGCAAAAATCGGCCAATTGGTTCAGTCTCAGGGCTATTTTTGATAGGCTACGGAACATTCCGTTTCCTTGTCGAATATGTTCGTGAACCTGATGCACAATTAGGATTGTTCGCTGGATTTATCTCCATGGGGCAAATCCTGTCGCTACCGATGATCATTGTCGGTGCACTGATGATGGTATGGGCGTACAAGGTTAACCATAAAGTAACTCAATAGTGTTAAGGATAGTTTGTGAAACAGTATCTTGAACTTTGTCAGCGAATTGTTGATGAGGGCGTTTGGATCGAAAATGAACGTACAGCCAAACGCTGCCTAACGGTGGTTAACGCTGATCTCACCTACGATGTAGGTCAGAATCAATTCCCGTTAGTGACAACGCGTAAAAGCTTCTGGAAAGCCGCAGTTGCTGAGCTACTTGGTTATATTCGTGGCTACGATAATGCAGCCGATTTTCGCGCTTTAGGAACCAAAACGTGGGATGCGAATGCAAATTTAAATGCAGCTTGGCTTAACAATCCATACCGCAAAGGTGAAGATGATATGGGCCGCGTGTACGGCGTTCAAGGACGTGCGTGGGCCAAGGCGGATGGTGGGCAGATTGATCAACTGCGTAAGATTGTTGATGATCTTTCACGTGGCGTTGATGATAGAGGCGAAATCCTAAACTTTTACAACCCAGGTGAGTTTCATATGGGCTGCTTGCGCCCCTGCATGTACAGTCATCACTTTTCGTTGTTGGGCGATACTTTGTATCTCAATAGTACGCAACGCTCGTGTGATGTCCCGCTTGGCTTGAATTTTAATATGGTTCAGGTCTACGTGTTCCTCGCAATTATGGCGCAAATTACCGGCAAAAAAGCGGGCGTGGCCTACCATAAGATCGTCAATGCGCATATCTATGAAGACCAACTGGCGTTGATGAAAGATGTACAACTTAAGCGTGAACCGCTCCCTATGGCGAAGTTTCATATCAACCCGAAAATTAAAACGCTAGAAGATCTTGAAACGTGGGTTACCTTGGATGATTTCTGGATTGAAGGCTACCAATGCCATGATGCGATTCAGTACCCGTTTTCGGTTTAGTTGCCCTCTCGCATTATTAAAAAGTACTGTTTTCTAGTTGTAAAAAATCCCCGAAGCGTTGCTCGGGGATTTTTTTGATCTGTCGTGTGGTTTGTTCGTTACTTAAGCCGTTAGTGCCAGTATACCGCCAGGCATAATGATAAAGACCGATAGTAAATAACCCGCAACGACCGCTTTATTCTTTGTTGCCATCTCAGCGATCATTTCTGCGCCTTTAATTGGCAGTTCACGTAAAAACGGAACACCATAGATCAACACAGTGGCTAATACATTAAAGGTTAAGTGGACTAAAGCAATTTGCAAGGCAAATACCGCAAACTCACCAGAAACGGCCGTTGCCGCGAGTAGGGCGGTAATGCAAGTGCCAATATTAGCCCCTAAAGTGAATGGGTAAACATCGCGTACTTTCAATACACCAGTGCCGACCAGCGGAACCATTAAACTGGTGGTAGTTGAAGAAGATTGAACCAATACAGTGACGATTGAACCTGAAAGGATACCGTGCAGCGGTCCGCGCCCAATGGCATCTTTGAGTATTTCTTTCGCACGACCCACCATCAAACTCTTCATGAGCTTACCCATGACAGTGATAGCCACAAAAATGGTCGCAATACCAAGAACAATCAACATCATGCCACCTACAACTTCACCAAAAGTGATCAGCTGGCCTTTTAGTGCCGTGATAATTGGGCTCGTGATAGGTTTGATAAAATCGAGTCCTTTCATGCTCATATCACCAGTAGAGAGCAAAGGTGACACAAGCCAATGAGAAATTTTCTCTAAAATACCAAACATCATCTCTAACGGTAGGAAAATCAGTACCGCCAAAAGATTAAAGAAGTCGTGAATTGTTGCACTTGCAAAAGCGCGTTTAAATTCGACTTGGCAACGAACGTGTCCAAGGCTAACAAGCGTGTTGGTTACTGTGGTGCCAATATTGGCACCCATGACCATTGGGATCGCCATTTCAACAGGTAATCCGCCAGCCACAAGACCGACAATGATAGAGGTTACGGTGCTTGAAGATTGAATCAATGCTGTGGCGACTAACCCTATCATCAACCCCGCTATTGGGTGTGAGGCAAACTCAAACAGTACCTTAGCTTGATCACCTGTTGCCCATTTAAATCCACTACCTACCATCGCCACTGCAAGTAGCAGTAGGTAGAGCATGAATGCCAAGTTCGCCCAACGCAGCCAACGAGTGGTACTCGCAATGGGTGCAGCAGTAGTTGTCGCTTGGTTCATTTTCTTTTCTCCATTGACCTTTTGAATGTTGTTCGGTCTGTTGTTGAATCTGAGCGAGATAGTAGAGAATAATTATTTCATTTATATGACAGTGGGTTTCTCATTGATAACTCTGATAAAAACAAGTTTCACGGTGACTTTTAATTCTTTATTTATTGAATTTTCATGATGTTATGCGACGTTAACAACGTGGAGGAGGAGAGCGATGGACGCTAGTTTTAGATATTTTATGACGAAGTTGTCATTTTTGAACTCTAACTGCTCGGTATTAAGATTAGCTAACGTTCTTAAGTTCGGTTTTTCCGAGTTAATTGCTCATTTGGCTTGGGTTTGTTATAAACAACGACCAGATAAAATTGAGTGTCCTTATCATGTTTCACCTCAACTACAATCATCTTTACTACTTCTGGATGGTATGCAAGCAGGGATCGGTCACTAAAGCTGCAGAAGCACTCTTCTTGACTCCGCAAACCGTCACTGGGCAAATTAAGGCTTTTGAAGAGCGCATGGATGGTAAGCTTACTAAGCGTAATGGTCGTAGCATTGAACCGACAGAACTTGGGCAACTGGTTTTTAAATATGCTGACCGGATGTTCGGCTTAAGTTATGAGATGCTCGATATTGTCAATTATAGTCAGCGCTCTAATCTGCTGTTTGATGTAGGAGTGGCGGATGCCCTCTCTAAACGGCTTGTCAGTAAAATACTGATGACGACGGTCCCGGCCGATAGCAGTATCCACTTGCGTTGTTTTGAATCGACCCATGAAATGTTGTTAGAGCAACTTTCACAACACAAATTGGATATGATTCTCTCTGATTATCCCGTCGATTCCAGCCAAAGCCCGGGCCTGTTCAGCAAAAAACTGGGTGAGAGTCACATGAGTTTTTTTTGTTCAGGCAAGGTTGAAAATGTCTCTTTTCCCGCCATTTTAGAGCAGAGAAAGTTGTTGATACCGGGAAGCCGAACCGCGATGGGGCGTAATCTATTGCAATGGTTTGACCGTCAAGGCCTGAAGCCGAATATTCTGGGGGAGTTTGATGATGCGGCATTGATGAAAGCTTTTGCGCGTTATCATCATGATGCAATTTTTTTAGCGCCCTCAATTTATGTGGCTGAAGTTGGTGATGATCTTCCTTTGCAACTTATCGGTCAGATTGATGATTTAAAAGAAGAGTACTACGTCATTTTTGCTGAGAGGATGATCCAACACCCAGCAGTGAAAAATGTTTGCGATGCAGATTTTAATAATTTGTTTGTATGATGCTTTCACTACTAACGATAAATAGATTACTATCTCATTATCTAGCAATATTATTAATTATCGCTTGCCAAGTAATACTAATCTAAACTGGTTATACGCCTTCTGATGCCGTTATTGACGCTCTATTGAATGGTTGCCGTCATAAACGGTATAACAATTAAACTACGTAGAAAAAGGTACTAACCTTACTTATAAACTCATAACCTGTTGGGTTAAGGAAGATGCAAACTTGTGATGCGTTTGATGTAAGAAGTTGTTCCAAGGGAGCTTATTCATGAACCTACAAGAAATGGAAAAAAATTCCGCTAAAGCAGTGGTGTTGTTAAAGGCTATGGCTAACGAAAGACGCCTACAAATATTGTGTTTATTACACAATCAAGAACTGTCGGTTGGTGAGCTATGTGGGAAATTAGAATTGAGTCAATCGGCACTTTCGCAGCATCTTGCTTGGTTAAGAAGAGATGGGTTAGTGGATACAAGAAAAGAAGCTCAGACGGTTTACTACACACTCAGCAGCCATGAGATCAAGGCGATGATTGAGTTGTTACACGGTTTATACTGCCGCTAGTGTTTTGAAAAATACACAATCCGAAATTATGTTTCAGTAACATAGTTCGGATTTTTTTATATTGAAATTAGAGTAAATACTTTACTTGACGCTGCAGATATAAAAAAACCGGCCTTAGCCGGTTTTTATTTTCGCTGACAAGCAAGCCTAAATTATAGAGCTTTGATTGCTGCTGCGAAACGAGACTTATGGCGAGCAGCTTTGTTCTTGTGAACAAGACCTTTAGTCGACATACGGTCAAGGATTGGTGTAACTGCAGCAAATGCAGCAGTTGCAGCTTCTTTATCGCCAGCTGCGATAGCTGCGATGGTTTTCTTCATGTAAGTGCGCATCATAGAACGACGGCTAGCATTATGCTGACGACGTTTCTCAGCTTGGATAGCGCGCTTCTTAGCAGATTTACTATTTGCCAAGGGTCTAACTCCCAAAAACTTAGTTCGGTGACAATTTAAGGGCGGGGAATATCCCTTATTTGCTCTCAATTGTCAAATGATTTGTGCAAAAACCGTTCTAGGCCAAACAAATTTTGGTATAGGAAGGTCATCGCGGTTAAGATGCGGGGATTCTAACAGTATTTTTTTTCCAATGCTAATACTTATCTGATCTCGCACTGACATTCCTTATGTGTTGCTGTGGATAATGACGTTTTGGCTTGTTTTTCGAGGTAATAGTGAGCAAACGCCTACTCAAATCTGGCTTGATTGTCAGTGCTATGACGTTGATTTCTCGTGTGTTGGGCCTAGTTCGTGACGTAGTTGTTGCGAATTTGATGGGGGCAGGTGCGAGTGCCGATGTTTTTTTCTTTGCTAATAAAATTCCTAACTTTTTACGTCGGCTATTTGCCGAAGGGGCGTTTTCTCAAGCGTTTGTTCCAGTACTGACCGAATACCATTCATCCGGAGATATCAATAAAACACGCGAACTGATTGCTAAAGCATCTGGCACATTGGGGGTTATTGTCACTTTGGTGACTGTTGTGGGGATCTTATGCTCTGGTGCGGTCACGGCACTGTTTGGGGCTGGTTGGTTTTTAGATTGGCTTAATGATGGTCCTGATGCGCATAAGTTTGAGCTTGCGAGTTTATTATTAAAAATCACTTTTCCTTACTTATGGTTCATCACTTTTGTTGCTTTATCAGGAGCGATTCTCAATACCTTGGGCAAGTTTGCCGTCTCTTCTTTTACCCCTGTATTTTTGAATGTGATGATCATCGGTTGCGCTTGGTTTTTGTCGCCGCACTTACAGCAACCGGAAATTGGCTTGGCGATTGGCGTCCTTCTTGGGGGATTGGTCCAGTTTCTATTTCAAATTCCATTTTTGCTCAAAGCAGGTTTATTGGTTTGGCCTCAATGGGGTTGGAATGAACCGGGGGTTGTGAAAATTCGCACCTTGATGTTGCCCGCTCTTTTTGGGGTATCGGTCAGTCAAATTAACTTATTGCTGGACACCTTCATTGCCAGCTTCTTACAAACGGGCTCCATCAGCTGGCTTTACTATTCAGACCGTTTGCTAGAATTTCCGTTAGGCTTATTTGGTATTGCGATCGCTACCGTTATTTTGCCTGCATTATCCCGTAAACATGTTGATGCCCACAGCGAAGGATTTTCGCAAACCATGGATTGGGGTATTCGTATGGTTTGTCTGCTCGGTTTTCCTGCGATGTTAGGCCTGATTGTGTTGGCAAAACCGATGCTTATGGTGCTATTTATGCGAGGTGAGTTTACCCCGAATGATGTCAATCAAACGGCGTTGTCACTCTATGCATTTGGTTTGGGCTTGATCAGTTTTATGCTGATCAAAGTGCTTGCACCAGGGTACTACTCTCGGCAAGACACCAAAACGCCAGTTCGTTATGGCATTATCGCCATGATCTCTAATATGGTCTTCAATGCGCTTTTAGCGTGGCATTTAAGTTATGTTGGTTTGGCGTTAGCTACGTCATTATCTGCTTTTATCAACATGGCACTGCTTTACCGAGGGTTACATGTGCAAGGGGTGTATCAGATCACCCGTAAAACTATTGGTTTTATTATTCGCTTAATGGTGGCCAGCAGTGCGATGGTTGTGGTCATTGTTTGGCAATTGGAAGAAATGTCAACGTGGCTAGAGTGGAGTCTGACACAGAGGGCTACATCATTGGTGATGTTGATCAGTATCGGTGCGGTCAGTTATTTGCTTTGCCTAGCCGTGCTTGGCGTGCGTTTAAAAGACTTAAAAGCGGCGACAGATTAATGGTGATTAGTATATAATCCGTCGGTTTCGCACCTTGCTAATTGAGAACTATAGGTTTTAAGCATTTTCTAATGGAATTGATTCGCGGCATTCACAATATCAAGCCACAGCATCATGGCTGTGTATTAACCATCGGAAACTTTGATGGTGTTCATTTAGGACATCAGCAAGTTTTGAAGCAAGTATCCAAGAAAGCGCAATTATTGGGTTTACCTTCGGTGGTCATGACGTTTGAACCGCAGCCATTAGAATTATTTGCCAAGCACAATGCACCAGCTCGGTTAACTCGATTACGTGATAAATTTGTGCAATTGAACAAGCAGTCGGTTGACAGATTGTTATGTGTGAATTTTAACCAGCACTTTGCTAATTTAACGGCAGAAGCTTTTATTCGTGACTTGTTGGTCGCTCAGTTGGGTGTTAAGTTTCTGGTGATTGGTGATGATTTTTGTTTTGGTAAAAATCGCCAAGGTAATTTCAGTATGCTGCAGCAAGCTGGACAACAGTTTGGTTTTGAGGTGGTAAGTACCCACAGTTTTTGCTTGCAACAACAGCGGGTGAGTAGTACTGCTATTCGTAACGCTTTAGCAAGCGATGACTTAGTGTTAGCTAAGCAGATGCTCGGTCGTGATTACGGTATCAGTGGTCGAGTGTCGCATGGTCAAAAGTTAGGGCGAACCATTGGTTTCCCTACAGCGAACATTCCGCTTAAGCGCTGTGTTTCACCGGTCTCTGGTGTTTACGTCGTCAATGTCTATGGCCTTGATAACTCGCCCATCGGAGGAATTGCCAATATTGGTAATAGGCCAACAGTCAACGGGGTTCGCCAACAACTTGAAGTACACTTGTTTGACTTTCATGCCAATTTATATGGCAAACAGCTAGAAGTGGCACTTTTACATAAGCTTCGAGATGAAAAGAAATTTGAATCTTTTGGAGCGTTAAAGCAACAAATTGAATTGGATGCTGATGCGGCAAGGGTGTGGTTGCATCAGCTAAAGAATTAGTCGGATTATTCCACCGATTAATATCATGTCTAACGTCGCCCAATATAACGGAATTAAGAATCGATGAGTGATTATAAAGATACCCTGAACCTACCTGAAACAGGGTTTCCAATGCGTGGCGATCTGGCTAAACGTGAGCCAGAAATGTTAAAGCGTTGGTATCAAGAAGATCTTTACGGCGAAATCCGTAAAGCCAAAAAAGGCAAAAAATCTTTCGTATTGCACGATGGCCCTCCTTATGCCAACGGTGATATTCATATTGGTCACGCACTGAATAAGATTCTTAAAGACATTATTATCAAATCGAAAACCTTATCTGGTTTTGACGCGCCTTACATCCCAGGTTGGGACTGTCACGGGCTACCTATCGAATTGATGGTAGAGAAAAAAGTCGGCAAACCGGGCCAGAAAGTGACCGCGGCTGAGTTTCGTGAAAAATGCCGTGAATATGCAGCAGGTCAAGTGGAAGGCCAGAAAGAGAGCTTTAAGCGTTTGGGCATCATGGGTGAGTGGGATAAACCTTATCGCACCATGGATTTCGCCACCGAAGCGAACATTATTCGCGCATTGGGTAAAATTGCCGATAAAAGCCACCTGCTGAAAGGTTTCAAACCTGTTCACTGGTGTACTGATTGTGGTTCAGCACTGGCTGAAGCGGAAGTTGAATACAAAGATAAAGTGTCACCTTCGATTGACGTACGATTCAAAGCAGCCGATGAAGCGGCGCTGCTTGAAAAGTTCACGCTCGCGGCTGATCACGCCGGCCACGGTGAAGTGTCGATTGTCATTTGGACAACCACACCTTGGACCTTGCCAGCTAACCGCGCAGTCTGCTTACGTGATGATCTTGAATATGTTTTGCTGCAAATTGAAGCAGACGGTGAACGCTCTGCTGAACGCATTATCGTTGCGTCAGAACTTGCAAAAAGTGTCATGGATCGTGCTGGTATCAGTCATTACCACAATCTTGGTTTTTGCCGAGGCGCAGACCTTGAACTAATGTCTTTTAATCATCCATTTTACGCATTTACTGTGCCTGCGATTTTGGGTGAGCACGTAACTACTGAATCGGGTACTGGTGTCGTTCATACTGCACCTGGTCATGGTCAAGAAGACTTCGTGGTCGGTCAGCAATACGGCCTTGAAGTAGCCAACCCTGTCGGTTCAAACGGCGTATATCTAGCAGACACCGAGCTATTTGCTGGTCAACATGTGTTTAAAGCGAATGACTCTGTACTTGAAGTACTGAAAGAAAAAGGTGCTTTGTTGCACCACCATGCCTACGAGCATAGCTATCCTCACTGCTGGCGTCATAAAACCCCAATCATTTTCCGTGCAACACCACAATGGTTTGTTTCTATGGAGCAAGCCGGTCTACGCGCCCAAGCTCTAGAATCGATCAAAGGCGTACAATGGATGCCGGAATGGGGTCAAAGCCGCATCGAAGCAATGATTGAAGGTCGTCCTGAATGGTGTATTTCTCGTCAGCGTACTTGGGGTGTACCGATTGCGCTATTTGTGCATAAAGAGACGGCAGAACTTCATCCTAATAGCCCTGCGCTGATTGAAACAGTGGCGCAATTGGTAGAACAAAAAGGGATTCAAGCGTGGTGGGATGTCGACACTGCTGAGATCTTGGGCGAGGAAGATGCCAAGCATTACGAAAAAGTACTCGATACACTGGATGTGTGGTTCGACTCTGGTGTGACTCACTACGCCGTTGTTGATAAGCGTGAAGAGTTCAATGGCCACGGTGCAGATCTGTACCTTGAAGGTTCAGATCAGCATCGTGGTTGGTTCCAATCTTCATTGATTTCATCGGTAGCAATGAAAGGTGCTGCGCCTTACAAACAAGTATTGACGCATGGCTTTGTGGTCGATGGTCATGGCCGCAAGATGTCAAAATCAATCGGCAACGTGGTTGCGCCAAAAGATGTCACCAATAAACTGGGGGCAGACATCCTGCGTCTATGGGTTGCATCGACTGATTACACTGGTGAAGTGGCGGTTTCTGACGAAATTCTAAAACGTTCGGCGGATGCTTATCGCCGTATCCGTAATACAGCACGTTTCTTCTTAGCCAACCTCAATGGGTTTAACCCAGCAACGGATATGGTTGCAGCTGATGAGATGGTGTCGCTGGATCGCTGGGCCGTAGGCCGTGCCTTTGCGGCGCAACAAGAAATTGTCAAAGCATATGAAGAGTATAATACGCATGGCGTGATCCAACGTTTGATGCACTTCTGCTCAATTGAAATGGGTTCGTTCTACCTTGATGTGATTAAAGATCGCCAATACACCGCTAAACAAGGTGCACATGCACAGCGTAGCTGTCAAACGGCTCTGTATTACATCGTTGAGGCTTTGGTTCGTTGGATGGCACCGATCATGTCATTTACGGCTGATGAAATTTGGAACGAAATGCCAGCGATGCAAGCTAATGGCGAGCCGCGTGAAAAATTTGTCTTCACGGGTGAGTGGTTTGAAGGTCTGTTTGGGTTAACTGAAGGCGAAGAGTTGAACAATGAATTTTGGGCAGAGATGCAAAAAGTTCGTAGCTCGGTGAACAAGTTGCTTGAAACTGCTCGTAGTGAAAAAATCATTGGTGGCTCATTACAAGCTGAAGTGGTGCTGTTTGCTGATGATGCTTTAGTGGCTCAGTTAAACAAGCTTGAAGATGAACTGCGTTTTGTACTGCTGACATCAAAAGCGATAGTGAAGCCTCTGGCTGAGAAAAACGATGCGGCACAAGCAACGGAAACTGCAGGTTTGTTTGTGTTGGTGAGCGCAACCGAAGCAGAGAAGTGCGATCGTTGTTGGCATCATACTCCTGACGTAGGCACTATCACTGGTCATGAAACTATTTGTGGCCGTTGTGTGTCGAACGTGGATGGTGAAGGCGAAGTTCGTAAGTTCGCTTAATAATATTGGGATTCAATATGGCAGAGCAGACGCTTACTTGGAAACAATCAGGAGTTCGCTGGCTATGGCTAGCGCTTCTGGTCTTTACCCTTGATGTCGGTATAAAGCTGATGGTCATGGATAACATGGGGTATGGTTGGGCAAATCGCATCGAAGTAATGCCTTTTTTTAACCTACTTTATGTACATAACTATGGTGCGGCATTTAGCTTTTTAGGCGATCAAGCGGGTTGGCAACGTTGGTTGTTTACCGTCATCGCCTTTGCGGTGACGGGGCTCCTCACTTACTGGATGAATAAGCTGCCTGCGCAAGAGAAGTGGCATAATATCGCTTATGCCATGATTATTGGTGGTGCAATCGGCAACGTGTTTGATCGTATCGTGCACGGTTTTGTGGTTGATTATCTTGATTTCTACTGGGGCAATTATCACTGGCCAGCGTTTAACTTGGCTGACAGTGCCATTTGCCTTGGTGCAGCAATGATTATCCTTGATGGCTTTCGTAAAAAAGACGATGCGCACTCATAATGGCTAAAATAGTTGAATAACCCTAAGCGCTGTCTGTTGATTCAGGTGGCGCTTTTTGTTTACTCTTCATCTCTAAAAATACGGTGGCGATAGGCGTACTAAAAACGGGCATTTTTATGTCGTTATGGATGCCTTGTCTCCACACTAAAATAAATAAAGAGAAATCACGTGACGACAATAAAAGCAAACAGTGCGGTAACCCTACACTTCACCATTAAATTAAAAGATGGCTCTATTGCGGATAGCACTCATAATATGGGCAAACCCGCGAAATTGGTTATTGGTGATGGCAGCCTAAGCGACAATTTTGAGTTGTGCTTAATCGGTCTGAGTGCCGGAGAATCCAAAACCATTGAGTTAAAAGCCGATGACGCGTTTGGTTTGTCTAACCCAGATAACATCCACCATATGGATCGCGCCAAATTTGCTGGTAATACTGAGGTGGAAGTTGGCACGATTATGGCGTTTAGTGGCCGTGATGGCTTAGAAATTCCTGGTATTATCACCGCTATTGCGGGCGATTCGGTAACGGTTGATTTTAACCACCCACTTGCAGGACAAGATGTCATTTTTGATGTTGAAATTTTGTCTGTAGAATAATTGGCAACTTGCGATAACCCTATTCAATGAGCAATGAAATGAAAATATTGTTAGCCAACCCTCGTGGTTTTTGCGCCGGTGTTGATCGTGCGATCAGCATCGTTGAACGCGCACTTGAGCTGTATCAGCCTCCGATTTATGTACGACATGAAGTGGTGCATAACCGCTTTGTGGTGGAAGGGCTGAAGCAGCGCGGGGCCATCTTTGTTGAGGACTTACACGAAGTACCTGATGACAATATTGTGATCTTTTCTGCTCATGGCGTTTCGCAAGCGGTGAGACTTGAAGCGAAAGCGCGTGCATTAACCGTGTTTGATGCCACTTGCCCTTTGGTGACTAAAGTGCATATGGAAGTGGCTCGAGCCAGTCGCCGCAGTATGGAAGTAGTGCTGATTGGCCATGCAGGTCATCCTGAAGTAGAAGGAACCATGGGCCAATACGCCAGTAAAAAAGGCGGCATGTACTTGGTTGAAAAACCGGAAGATGTTGAATCGCTAAAAGCTATCGTTAAAGATCCGACTAATTTACATTATGTTAGCCAAACCACCTTGTCGGTGGATGAAACAGCCGATGTGATTGATAAATTGCGTGAAGTGTTTCCTGATATTCAGGGACCACGTAAAGATGATATCTGTTACGCGACACAAAACCGCCAAGATGCGGTGCGTCAACTTGCATTGGATGTTGATTTGGTGGTGGTGGTGGGCTCGAAAAACTCATCAAACTCTACGCGTTTAAAAGAATTGGCGGAAAAGCTCGGAACGCCGGGTTACTTGATTGATTGCCCTGAAGATATTGATCCAACGTGGTTCGATGGTAAGAAAACCGTTGGCGTCACGGCCGGCGCATCGGCACCCGAAGCATTAGTGAATCAGATCCTAGATCGAATTAAAGAGCTTGGTGCTCAATCGGTTGAAGAAGTGCTTGGACGAGAAGAGAACATGTTTTTTGAAGTGCCCAAAGAGCTGCAAATCAAGCAAATCGACTAGTCAATAAAAAAGTAGTTGAATTAGACGTACCAATAAAAGAAGAGGGGCTTCCAAATGGAAGCCCTTTTCTATAACGCAAGCGAAGCGTCATTCACACTATGCAGTTTCTGTGACTGCTTTCGGTTTTTCTTCATCGGTAAGTTCGATGTCGCCTTTACCTTTGGAGATTCTAATTACATATATGGTTACGGACAGTGAGAACAAAATACCGGCAATGGTTGATGTTTGCATCGGTAAGCCGAAGCCTAATGCACTGTTATTAAGAATGAAGGTGGCACAAACCGTGGTCATAAACATCGCGGGGATAGTCGCAATCCAATGCAGTTTGTTGTGACGTAGTAAATAGGCGGAAGCGGTCCAAAGCATCATTACTGCTGTGGTTTGGTTGGCAAAACCGAAGTAGCGCCAAATAATAGCGAAATCCACTTGAGTGAGAATGGCACCCAAAACAAACAGCGGCAGTGCCATGAACAAGCGATTACGCAGCGTTTTTTGTTCCATATTGAAATATTCAGCCAAGATCAAACGGCTAGAGCGAAATGCAGTGTCGCCTGAGGTGATCGGTAGGATAACCACACCCAAGAAGGCGATGATGCCGCCAAACACACCTAATAAGCCAAAGGATGCGCTGTACACAACGTTACCTGGGCCACCGTTTTTCACTGCTTCTGATAATCCTTCCAATGAGCCAAAGAAAGAGAGTGCAATCGCACACCAGATAAGTGCGATAATGCCTTCACCAATCATGGCACCGTAAAACACGAAGCGGCCATTTTTTTCATTTTCCATACAGCGAGCCATCAATGGCGACTGAGTTGCATGGAAACCAGAGATAGCACCGCAAGCAATCGTGATAAAGAGCGCTGGCCAAAGTGGTAGGTCGTTCGGGTTCATGTTGCTGAACATGTCGCTCATTTCAAAACCGCCCATCACAGTGTGTTCACTGGAAAGTGCAATCGCGGTCATTAAGCCAACCGACATAAAGATCAACAATGCGCCGAACAGTGGGTAGAAACGGCCGATGATTTTATCGACAGGAACGATGGTGGCGAGAATGTAGTAAGCGAAAATAATCACCACCATTGAGGTCATGCTCACCGTTAGACTCGTTTGCTCGTTAATCAGATTGGTGATCATCCCCGCAGGCGCAGAAACGAAAACAACCCCCACAAGCAGTAATAGTACAATGGCAAAAATGTTCATAAAATGTTTTGCGCCATTGCCTAGGTAGCGGCCGGTAATGGTGGGCACTGAAGCGCCGCCATTGCGTACCGACAACATGCCTGAAAAGTAGTCATGTACCGCACCTGCAAAAATACAGCCGACGACAATCCACAACATTGCTGCAGGACCATAGAGTGCGCCCATGATTGGGCCGAAAATTGGGCCTACGCCAGCAATATTAAGCAATTGTACCAAGTAGACTTTTTTGGTCGACATAGGAACATAGTCCACGCCATCACTCATGGTGTGGGCCGGTGTTTTACGGTTCTCGTTAATACCAAATACTTTTTCTACAAAAGCGCCGTAGATAAAGTATCCGGCCAGTAGGGCTGCGACACAGGTAAGAAACCACATCATAGCAATTGTCCTTTATGAATGAATTAAGCTCACTGTGGATAATAAAGGGCTCTGTGACGAGAAACATCTGCTTTTCCAGTGAGCGGCACTATAGCCAGTTAAGTGGCTATTTCACACAATAAGTGGTTTAGGGCTCGTCTCATCATCTGGATCAATAATGCTTTGTTGCTGGGAGGCAATGAGTGGCATCTTACAAGCAATCTGCTAGGCTAATTGAATGAAAATAAGAACTTAAGGACAACAATGAAAAAATTAAGTGTATTGTGCGCTGCTATATTGATGGTTGGGTGTGCGGCCTCTGATGCTGAATTAGCACAAAACGGAGATTGGCAACAAATTGGTTATCAAGATGGAGTCACAGGTCATACTCAGCGCAGCTATAAAAAGCTTTCTGAGCTGGGTTCGGTGCAACAAGCCGATTACGAAGCGGGATACGTTAAAGGGCTAAGCGAGTATTGTAACCCCAATTTTGCCTATCAAATTGGATTGTCAGGACTATATTATGAAGGTGCGTGCGAAGGAACCGAGCAAGCACAGCGCTTTCGCATGGAATGGCAACGGGGTTGGAATGAGTTTTCTAACTGACTTTTTGATTGAGAGCCACTAGTGGCTCTCGTGTTCACTTTCCATTGCCCGGCGAAGAAAACCATCAGACTCAGTCAATTTATCCATAGCTTCTGCATAACTTAACCCCGTCAAGTGCATCAATATCGCTACTTTTACATTGTTGTTGCTTTGGGCTAATAAGTATTCAGCCTCAGCGCGTTCACAGTCGGTTGCTTGCATCACAATTCGCACCGCTCTGGCGATGAGTTTTCGGTTAGTGGCCTTAACATCGACCATTAAATTTTGGTAACTCTTACCAAGACGGATCATGCTAGCGGTGGTGAGCATGTTGAGTACCAGCTTCTGCGCTGTACCGGATTTTAAGCGCGTTGAACCGGTAAGAGCTTCTGGCCCAACGACAGGGCTAATGGCTATTTGAGCCAATTCTGCAATCGGGGAATCCGGGTTACATGATAGGGCAATGGTTGTCGCGCCCAAATCATTAGCATACTCCAAGGCACCGATGACATAAGGTGTGCGCCCACTAGCGGCAATGCCAACAACCACATCTTGATCCGTAAAATGAATACTTTTGAGATCTTGAATGCCGAGTTCTGCGCAATCTTCCGCCCCTTCTTTAGCACTGAACATGGCCTCTTTCCCACCGGCAATCAAACCAATCACCATCTGATCGCTAACTCCAAATGTTGGAGGGCACTCTGATGCATCAAGAACGCCTAATCGACCACTGGTTCCTGCGCCAATGTAGATTAATCGACCACCATGTTTGAATGCATAGGTAATTCGATCCACGGCTAAGGCGATCTCCGGAAGGACTTTTTCGACGGCTAGCGGAACGTGCTTATCTTGTTGATTGAGCCGTTCTACAATTTCTTGTGCTGATAGTAGGTCAATATCCATTGTGTCAGGGTTGCGACCTTCGGAAATAAGGTGAGAAAGCGCAGAGAGCAGCGCGTCATTAGTCATACCATTCCTTACTTATTAATGAGTAAAATAGACCACACCCAACGAAGCGAGAGCGCTTGCTCCGGTTACTTCTGGTAGATTGCTGGGTAAATTATGCAGACGACGTTGAGCAAGCCAAGCAAAAGCCATTGCTTCCATGTAGTCACTATCCACCCCTTTATCGCTGGTGGGCATGATGCGCCAGTGTGCTAAATGGGCCTGCAAACGTTCAACCAATAGCGGGTTACGGGCACCGCCCCCACACAGCAGCAATTCCGGCGCTGGCCCACATTGGTAGTGTGCGACTTGCGTGGCGATGGTGAGTGCTGTGTATTCACAGAGTGTACGTTGCACATCTTCTGCTGCTAACGAAAACTCAGCCAATATCTGCTGAAGCCAAGGGAGATTAAACAGCTCGCGACCTGTACTTTTCGGTGCATTCAACGCAAGGTACGGCTCTTGATTGAGACGTTCGAGTAGTGGTTGGTGTACCTTTCCCGATCTCGCCCACATGCCATTATCATCAAATTTATGGCCTGTCTGTTCAAAGCACCACGCATCCATCAATATATTGCCCGGGCCCGTATCGTAGCCTAATACTTTTTGCTGCGGCCGCAGTACCGAAATATTAGCGATGCCGCCAATATTGAGTACTACAACGCTCGAATCGGTTGATTTGAAAATGGTGTCGTGAAATGCAGGGACTAATGGAGCTCCTTGGCCGCCGAGCGCCATATCTTTGCGACGAAAATCAGCCACCGTGTCGATGCCAGTTTTGTTGCTGATGATATTGGCATCACCGAGTTGCATCGTAAAAGGCGTATTACCGTTGGGTTGATGAAAAACCGTTTGGCCATGGCAGCCAATCGCGCGAATATCGCACGCTTGATAGCCTGATTGAGCCAGTAAAGCGATGACTGCATCAGCAAACAGATGGCCGAGCAAGTGGTCTAACTCGCCAATCTCTTGCACATTGGTTGATTGCCCAATACAGACATTCAGCAAACGCTGTTTGAGATCTTCTGGCATTGGGAAATCAGCGTGAGCCAATAAACGAATTTGGTTGCCATCCATTTCGACCAGTGCTGTATCGACACCATCCATGCTTGTGCCAGACATCACACCAATGTAGCGTTCAATGCTCTTCATTCGCTTCTCCTTCAACTCGAAAACAAAATCATTGTAATAGAAATTCAAAGCGAATAACCTCGTTAAATTAACTGTTTAAGTAAATTTTTGGAGTGAGCATGGGACCGTTGTGGCTAGATGTGGCAGGCTGTGAATTGAGCGCTGAAGACAAAGATATTCTTGAGCATCCCACTGTCGGCGGGGTCATTCTTTTTGCGCGTAATTATCACGATAACGCGCAGTTGCTTGCGCTTAATAAAGCGATTCGCCACGCAGCAAAACGTCCGATTTTGATTGGTGTCGATCAAGAAGGTGGGCGAGTACAACGTTTTCGTGATGGGTTTTCGCTGATCCCTGCCGCGCAGCAGTATGCCAAGCAGAATAATGGTGAAGCATTAGCTCGCCAAGGTGGCTGGCTGATGGCGGCGGAGTTGATTGCTCATGATATTGATCTCAGCTTTGCTCCTGTATTGGATAAAGGTCATGCATGTAAAGCGATTGGTAATCGTGCTTTTGGTGATGATGTACAGAGCATCATTCGCCACAGTTCAGCCTATATGCAAGGCATGAAAGAGGCTGGCATGGCAACAACAGGTAAACACTTTCCCGGTCACGGCGGGGTAATCGCTGACTCGCATCTTGAGACGCCCTATGATGAGCGCAGCACGGTGATGGAAGAGGACATGGCAATATTCAAAGCGCAGATTGAAGCTGGAGTGCTCGATGCCATGATGCCTGCACATGTGATTTATCCTCACTATGATGATCAACCTGCCAGCGGTTCTGGGTTTTGGTTGAAGCAAGTACTTCGCCAGCAGTTAGGGTTCAAAGGATTAGTCTTTTCTGATGATTTAACAATGGAAGGGGCATCTGTCATGGGCGGTCCTGCCGAGCGCGCGCATCAATCGCTAGCCGCTGGATGTGACATGATTTTAGTGTGCAATCAACGCGCAGATCAAATTGAAGTGTTGGATAATTTGCCGATTTTGGATGTGCCAGCGGCTGAGTCTCTACTCAAACGTCGTGCTTTTAATCTTCCTCAACTGCAAAGTACTGAACAGTGGAAGCAAGCTTCAGAAGCGATGAAACGACTGCTTGGTGAGTAAAAAAATGGCGCTGTGCGTGAAAGCTTCAGCGCCGTTATTTTCTATTCGTTGCGGTTAGTGAAAACCCAGAACTTCTTTTAAATTTTTTAGATAACGTCGGCTGACGGGCACTTTGTGATCACTAAGGGTGATGATTTCCGCCAGCCCATTGTCCAATAATTTGATCTCTTTAATCGCCCTAGTATTGATTAAATACTGGCGGTGACAACGAACCAGTGGCGTTCTTTCTTCCAAAATTTTGAGCGTTAATTGGCTGGTGGCTCGTTGTAAATGGGTTTGCACATGAACACCACTGATGTCGCTCAAAGCAAACTCGACATCTTTGGTGGCAATGATCACAATTCGATTTAATCCAATGCAGGGAACTTGATCTAACCCTGCTGGTGATAAAATCGGAAAATCCTGCTTTTTGTGCCCTTGGCGAACTAAACGTTGCAGCGTTTTCTTTAAGCGCTCAGGGTCAACTGGCTTGAGTAGATAATCAAACGCATTTTCCTCAAACGCTTGCAGCGCATACTGATCATAAGCGGTGACAAACACCACATTGGGCATCGTATCTGGGTCAAGCATCCCTAGCAGCTCAATGCCAGTAACTTGTGGCATTTGGATGTCGAGAAACACCACGTCTGGCTTTAGCTGATTGATTTTTTTTAACCCTTCGATCGCATTACTGGCGTGACCAATCACATCAACATCGCCCGTCTCTTCTAGTAGCTCAGTCAGTTCTTCCCGAGCGAGCAGTTCGTCATCAATAACCAGTGCCGATAGCATGTTATTCCCTTAGTTAAATCCTTGATGAGGAATGAGAAAGCTCATTCGTGTGTATTGATTAGCCAATACTTCCGTTTTTAGTGCGGCTTGTTCGCCAAATTTATTAGTTAAGCGTTTATTGACAATTTGCATGCCTAAACCATCGTAATCTTCATTCGGAGCTTGGTAACTGCCCGCATTATCTTCCACTACAATTTTGTATCCTTCCGTTTGCGCTTGGCTGTAGATTCGTACCCGTCCGCCTTCTAACAAGTTAGAGGTGCCGTGCTTTATCGCATTTTCTACCAGTGGCTGTAGAGTAAAACTGGGTACATTGCGCTCAAGCAGTAATGCATCATCGATGGCAATATCCACTTCAAGGCGATCGGCAAAACGCGCTTGTTCTATGGTTAAGTAGGCTTTGACATGTGCTAATTCTTCTTTAAGAGTCACTGTCTCAATATTTTGTTTGAGGTTACTACGAAAGAAGTGCGAAAGATGCTGGATAAGTTCTCGCGCTTTGTCGGGATCACGGCGGGTGATGGCACTAATGGTATTGAGCGCATTAAACAGAAAGTGGGGGTTGACTTGAGCATGCAGCAGTTTGATCTCGGCGCGAGAAAGCAGCATCTGCTTTTGTTGGTATTCGCCGTACAGAATTTGGCTCGACAGTAATTGTGCAATCCCTTCCGCCATTGACATGTTAATGGTTGAAAAAAGTTTACGCTTCGGCTCGTACAGCTTTATGGTTCCAATTACGCGATCACCTGCTCGAAGTGGAATGATTAACGCTGAACCGAGTTTGCAGTTTTTAGAGAGTGAGCATTGATAAGGGGAATCTTTTCCGTCGAGGTAAATAATACGGTTTTTGGTGATCGCATCCAGTGTACTTTGTGAAGAGATAGGCGTATTGGGTTTGTGGTGGTCATCACCGATACCGATAAACGCGAGTATTTTTTCTCTATCGGTGATGGATACCGCGCCAACATTGGTCATTTCGTAAACAATTCGAGCGACTTTACCTGCATTGTGTGGATTAAAACCGTTGGCCAAAATGCCAACTGAACGCTCAGCAATATTCAGTGCGCGACGAGAAAAGGTGGCGGAATACTCTTCAAAAATGGTTTTTCTGTCTTGTAAAATGCTCATGAATAGCGCCGCGCCGACTGAGTTAGCGATGATCATGGGCGCGGCGATGGTCGAGACTAAGGCGTATGCATCAACAAACGGTTTAGCGACTAACAAAATTACCAACATTTGCACTATCTCAGCAAACAGTGTTACGGCAAAGACAATGCTGGGGCTAAACAGGAGTCGCCCTTTGCCCTTTCTCAGTAAATAGGTGTGCAGCAATCCACCAATCAACCCTTCTGCAGTGGTTGAAATAGCGCATGCCACATCGGTAAAACCGCCTAAAGTGTAGCGATGCATACCGCCAGTAAATCCAACCGCAAACCCCACAATGGGGCCACCAAATAACCCACCCATAACGGCACCTATCGCCCTCGTATTGGCAATCGCATCGTTGATCTGCAAACCAAAATAGGTGCCCATGATGCAAAAGAGGGAAAACAAAACATAGGTACTGATTTTGTGGCTAATTCGACTGGAAATGTTAAGCAGCGGCAAGAAAATGGGTGTTTTGCTCAACATATAAGCGAGAACGAGGTAAACACACATCTGTTGCAGTAAGGAAAGAATTAAATCCATGTCAAAAACCCGTTGGTTTGGTGATCCCCTTTTCACTTGAAGCTACAGTGGTATTGGCTTTGTTCATTTTCCTAAGCGTAGAGTTTTCTATATACATTAGGATTTATGTACGGATGGCCAGACTGTAACACCAATCTCTTTGGGTATGATTTACGATTCATCCTCACTATTTTAGGTGAGATAGAGAGAATAAAATACGCGTCAGCTTATATTTTTTGCTTTAATAGAAGATAAATACGTATGTAATTTTATTTTTACACATAATGTTTTTTTAAATTTACACTTGAAATGTTTTTAAAGCCTGTTAATTTGTCTTTCATTGGTGTTTAGGTATGCAATAAGATTTTGTGTAAACAAATAATTACAGGTGATGAGATGCAAAAAAGTGAACTAAGTAATATTAACATCAGTGATGAGCAAGTGTTGATCACTCCGGAACAATTAAAAGCTAAGCTGCCGCTCAGTCATCAAGCTCGCCAGTTCATTCAACACTCTCGTCAGACAATTGCCAATATTATCCATAAAAAAGATCACCGTTTACTGGTGGTGTGCGGTCCTTGCTCTATTCATGATATTGATGCGGCAAAAGAGTACGCAAAGCGCTTGAAATCACTCTCAGAGCAGTTGAGTGATCAACTGTACATTGTCATGCGTGTTTACTTTGAAAAGCCGCGTACAACGGTTGGCTGGAAAGGGCTGATTAACGATCCTCATCTTGATGGCAGTTTTGATATCGAACATGGTTTACACGTTGGTCGTCAATTGTTAGTTGAGCTAGCGGAGATGGAGATCCCTCTGGCGACCGAAGCGCTTGATCCGATCAGCCCTCAATATTTAGCTGATACATTCAGTTGGGCGGCGATTGGTGCACGCACTACGGAATCCCAAACACACCGGGAAATGGCCAGTGGTTTGTCGATGCCGATTGGGTTTAAAAACGGCACCGATGGCAATTTAGCAACGGCAATCAATGCGATGCAGGCGGCGTCATCCAGCCACCGCTTTATGGGCATTAATAGTGAAGGGCAAGTGGCCTTACTTACCACTCAAGGCAACCCAAATGGACATGTCATTTTACGTGGCGGTAAGCAAACCAACTACGATTCAGTGTCGGTCACCGAGTGTGAGCAAGAGATGGCAAAACATAAATTGGATGCGTCGTTAATGGTGGATTGCAGCCATGCTAATTCACGTAAAGATTACCGTCGTCAGCCGTTAGTCGCTGAAGATGTGATTCATCAAATTCGTGAAGGAAATCAGTCTATTATTGGCTTGATGATTGAAAGTCACCTCAATGAAGGTAATCAATCTTCTGACCTTCCTCGCAACGAAATGGAATACGGTGTATCGATTACGGATGCCTGTATTAATTGGTCATCAACTGAGGCACTATTACGACATGCTCATCAAGAGCTCGTTCCGTTCTTAGAAAATCGCCTAAAAAAAGGTGAATAAAGGGAAGTGCCATGGCTGTTGAACTTAACGAATTACGTGATCAAATTGATGCTGTCGATAAACAAATGGTCGAGCTGCTTGCACGCCGATTAGCTTTGGTTGAAAAGGTGGGGGAGGTCAAGAGCCGACATGGTCTACCGATTTATGCTCCTGATCGAGAAGCGGCGATGCTGGCTTCTCGCCGCGCTGAAGCGGAAAGAAAAGGCGTCCCGCCGCAACTGATTGAAGATATTTTGCGCCGTACTATGCGTGAATCTTATGCCAGTGAAAAGGATTCTGGCTTTAAGTGCTTAAACCCAGAGCTGCGCTCTGTGGTGATTATTGGCGGTCATGGTCAACTTGGTGGCTTATTTGGCCGTATGTTCAAACTGTCGGGCTATCAGGTGAAAGTATTAGGCAGTAAAGATTGGCATCAAGCCGATGAGATACTGCATGATGCCGGTTTGGTTGTAGTGACGGTTCCTATTCACTTAACCGTCGGTGTGATTGAAAAACTTGCTCATTTGCCTGCCGATTGTATTTTGTGCGACCTCACATCGATTAAGTCTAAGCCGCTACAGGCGATGCTTAAAACACACTCTGGCCCAGTGGTTGGATTGCACCCAATGTTTGGCCCAGATGTCCCTAGTATGGCCAAGCAAGTGATCGTCTATTGCGATGGGCGAGGAGAAGAGAGTTATCAGTGGTTGCTAAAACAGTTTTCGATATGGGGAGCGAGTTTGTGCCAGATTGATGCCGCAGAACACGATCACGGCATGACCTTGATCCAAGCACTGCGTCACTTCACTTCATTTGTATACGGTTTACACCTTTCTAAAGAAAATCCGAATATCCAAAAATTACTGCAGCTGAGTTCACCGATTTATCGTTTAGAACTGGCGATGGTTGGACGGCTTTTTGGTCAAGACCCTCACTTGTATGGCGATATCATTTTCTCATCGGAAGAGAACGTTGAGATGATAAAACGTTTTCATACTTGTTTTGGTGAGGCGTTAACCTTACTTGACGGGCGTGAGAAGCAAGCTTTTGTGGAAAACTTTAGCAAAGTGAGTGATTGGTTTGGCAGTTATTCACAACAATTTATGCTTGAAAGTCAAAACTTGTTAAAACAAGCGAACGATGCCATTCATCGTGTTTAAGGCTGTCTGAACGGCGAGTGCGGTTGTTGTGAATACGGCCGCCGCTCATTCTTCCGGTTCATCCCCTAAATCAGACAAGTATTCCAGTTCGCGATGGAGCAAACTTTCATCACCCATGTTCAATTCAACTAAACGTTTCAAATGGCCAATACTTTCAATATCAATGTGATTGATGCTGACACGAATAATGTTGTTTTGAATGTGGATCAACTTGGCGACTAGATTAATAGTGACATCGCTGTCTGGTAGTGTGAAATGGACTTGTGCCATTTCATTGAGCACTAATTTGTCCGCGTCAGGGCATGAGAGCAATAGCCCATGCAGCGACAAATCTTGAATCGTTGTGGTGACGGTATGTTTACCTTGCAATAAGGTGGCAGGCATCTGATAGATGATGCGTGAAAAGCGACGTCTTTCAATCATGGTACTCTCTCTTGTTGAGCGTTGACCTGTGCCAGCTTCGGCTCTGTATCGATCATTGAAAAATTATACCCATTAAGTTTAGACCTAATTGAAGGCAGTGTCGCGAATCCTGCATCTTGTTGTGTGATGCGTGATGTACAAGTAACAAAAAGGCCGCAATAGATTGCGGCCAAAGACTTCAAATACAGAGTTATTTGGTCATACGCTTGTATTTAATGCGGTGTGGTTCAGCCGCTTGAGCGCCCAACGTCTGTTTTAACCACTCAGTGTATTCGCTGTAGTTGCCTTCATAGAATTTCACTTCACCTTCATCACGGTAGTCCAGAATGTGGGTCGCAATACGGTCTAGGAACCAACGGTCGTGCGAGATAACCATGGCGCAACCTGGGAATTCCAGCAGCGCCTCTTCCAATGCGCGTAGCGTTTCAACATCCAGATCGTTGGTTGGTTCGTCGAGTAATAGGACGTTGCCGCCAGCTTTAAGCAATTTGGCTAAGTGAACACGGTTGCGCTCACCGCCCGATAGCTGACCGAGCACTTTTTGTTGATCGACGCCTTTGAAGTTAAAGCGAGAGCAGTAAGCACGCGCAGGAATTTCAAAATTGTTGATCTTGATAATATCCGCCCCTTCAGAGATCTCTTGGAAGACGGTATTTTTGTCGTTCATGCTGTCACGGAACTGATCAACCGAGGCTAATTTCACGGTTGCGCCCAATTCAATTTCACCAGAATCTGGTTGCTCTACGCCACTTAGCATTTTAAACAGCGTTGATTTACCCGCACCGTTAGCACCGATGATGCCGACAATCGCTCCTTTCGGCATGCTAAATGATAAATTATCAATCAGTACGCGATCACCAAACGATTTGGTTAAGTTACGAACTTCCAATACTTTGTCACCTAAACGTTCGCCCGGCGGTATGAAGAGTTCGTTGGTTTCATTACGTTTTTGATGTTCAGTATTATTAAGTTCTTCAAAGCGTGCCATACGTGCTTTGGATTTTGCTTGGCGGCCTTTCGGGTTTTTACGAACCCATTCCAGCTCTTTTTCAATCGTTTTTTGACGAGCACTTTCTTGAGATGATTCTTGTTTTAAGCGTTCATCTTTCTGTTCGAGCCACGAGGTATAGTTACCTTGCCAAGGAATGCCTTCACCGCGGTCAAGTTCTAAAATCCAACCAGCAGCATTATCAAGGAAGTAACGGTCGTGGGTGATGGCGACGACTGTGCCTGAATAGTCGACAAGGAAGTGCTCTAGCCAAGCAACAGATTCCGCGTCTAAGTGGTTGGTTGGTTCGTCAAGCAGCAGCATGTCTGGTTTTTCAAGTAGCAAACGGCAGATCGCCACACGGCGGCGCTCACCACCAGACAAAACGGCGATTTTAGCATCCCATTCTGGTAGACGAAGTGCATTGGCCGCACGTTCTAAAGCGTTCTCTAAATTATGGCCATCTTTGGCTTGAATCAGAGCCTCGAGCTCACCTTGCTCTTTGGCTAAGGCATCAAAATCGGCGTCGGGTTCTGCATATGCCGCATAAACAGCATCGAGGCGAGTTAGTGCGCCAGCCACATCAGAAACGGCCTCTTCCACCACTTCACGCACGGTTTTTGATTCATCCAGTACTGGTTCTTGAGGCAAGTAGCCGACTTTCAATCCTGCTTGCGGGCGTGCTTCCCCATCAATATCAGTATCGATGCCAGCCATGATACGTAACAGGGTGGATTTACCTGAACCATTGAGACCTAAAACACCAATTTTAGCTCCAGGGAAAAAGCTCAGAGAGATGTCTTTGAGAATTTGACGCTTAGGCGGGACAATTTTACTCACCCGCGACATGGTATATACGTATTCAGCCATTGCCGATTGTTCCTAATCTTAGTAACAGAAGAAAGTGGTCATTTTATACCAAAGCGATCGCATTTGTTACTAGGTACCTAATTTTTAGAGCTTAGATGGTGTTTTTCATCGATAAAAAAGTAACGAAACATTAAGTTACTAAGTTCATATGTCGCACTTTTATGAATTTAATATTATTTACATCTATGGCCTTTACTTTTTTATCTAGAATCAGCGTAATGAAACGGAAATTCCCTTGCTTTGGATAGGACGAGAGCACATGGCGCTCATGCATTTTATAAGACCGCAGCGATTGTTATCATCAATATTAGCGTTGAGCTCCTTGGTGTGCGGCACCGCGTTTTCAGGCGCAATAGAGGATTTGGATAGTCAACGAGAGCTGTACGATCAAGCTCAGAGGTGGCTTGATGAAGATAAAGTTGATGAAGCTAAAAAAATTAGAAATAAGATCAAAAACTATCCATTGACGCCTTATCTGGATTATCGATCTCTGCTGGTCGATATTGGTAATAAACCGCCATTAGCGGTTCAGGTTTTTATCGATACACATCAAGATTTCCCGTTTTCAAACCGCATTCGAGCACCGTATCTAGATGCGTTGGCGGCGAAAGGAAAATGGGCCACCTTGCTTGATTTTCAAAAAGTGGAGCCGAATGATGAGCCTTATCGCTGTCATTACTACAATGCGCATTACCAAACAGGCCAGCGAGATATTGCGTTCAAAGGCGCACAAAAACTATGGCTCAGTGGCAGTAGCATTTCTGACGCCTGTGATCCACTCTTCACCGCATGGAGTGAGCAAGGCGGGTTAACCGATGACTGGTTGCTTAAACGAATGTTATTGGCGTTTGATGGGCGTAATTTAACGCTAATGAAATACTTACAGAAAAAATTAGTTAAGCCAAAATCACAGGCGACAGCGCAAGCGATGATGGATCTCTACCGCTCGCCAGAAAATGTGCTGACTTTTGCTAAACAATACACCGATGGCACGTTTAATCAGCAGTCGATTCAATTTGCGTTAGAAAAGCTAGCACGCCAAGATGCAAAGCTTGCGCAAAGTGTGTACCAAACTCTTCTCGATCAGAAAATACTGTCGGATGCTTATCAGCGTCCTATTGCAGAATATATAGCCAGAATATTGCTTGATACCGAGGAGCAAGCACTCGCAAACTGGCGAGATAGTGTGATAGCGCAAAGCTCAAACAGTCTTTTGCTCGAGCAGAGGATCCGCAAGGCACTGACCGTTGGTCGTTGGGATGAAGTGAAATTCTGGACAGAGCAGCTCCCCGCTGATGAAAAAGCCAGCTTACGTTGGCAATATTGGCTTGGGCGCGCTGATATTGCGTTGGGTGATGAAGCCAAAGGATTACAACGTTTAAATGCGATGATTGGGCAACGTAATTTCTACAGTGTCGCGGCCGCTAATATGGTGAAACAGTCAGTAAATTATCCCAGTACATCGATTAAGCTTAATCCCAATTTATTGACGCCGTATAAAAAAGCCTTAGTACGGATCCAAGAGTTGATTGAACGAGATAAAATCGCGGCTGCAAAAAGTGAATGGAAATGGTTACTCGATCGTGCAGATACAAAAGAAAAAGAGATGCTAGCGGCCTACGCCGACTCCCAACGTTGGTATAGTTTAACTGTGACAGCCTCTATTTCGGCGCGGATGTGGGACAACATGCAATTGCGTTTTCCATTAGCCCATCAATGGTGGTTTAACTTCTATGGCCAAAAACACGACATTGACCCAATTATGCTGATGTCACTTGCTCGTCAAGAAAGTGGAATGGATGTTGAGGCTCAATCGCCCGTTGGCGCTCGTGGTATCATGCAGATTATGCCGAGCACGGCTAAGTATACGGCTAAAAAATATCAGCTGACCTATAACGATGAGCAAGAGTTATATGAGGTGGGCAAAAATATCGAAATAGGCAGCCATTACTTAAATGGATTATTAGAGCAATACGGCGACAATCGAATTTTTGCATTTGCTGCCTATAACGCTGGGCCAAATCGCGTCAATCAATGGCGAGAGAAAACACAAGGCAAGTTAGATGCTTACGCTTTTATTGAAGCGATCCCTTTTCGGGAAACCCGCGGGTATGTGCAAAATATTTTGATGTTTGAGACTTACTATCGAGATTTGATGGGGATTGAAGGTGAATTTCTCAACCAAGATGAGCTCAATACAAAATATTAATTCCAATACGAAGTGAAAGTTCTACAATAGCGGAACGTATCACTTTGCGAGTACATTCATGCCACACCAACCTGAGTACACTGATTGGCAGCAGCTAATGGAATTGGTTAAATCAGCCACAGAGCAAGAGCAGCACGCAATGCTACTCACCATGATGATGACCCCAGATGAGCGAGATGTGCTCGTGGCGCGTGCGAACATCTTATGTGAGCTACTTAAAGGGGAGTTATCACAGCGGCAGATTAGCCAATTGCTCGGAGTGGGAATTGCGACCATTACGCGTGGCTCAAATGAGCTCAAAAGTAAATCAGAACAAGAAAAGTCGCAATTAGCCGCTCTGCTACTCAAGGTGTCTTAAGGGTTCCTTGAGTTTGCCAACCTTTTATAAATTAGCAGGGAAATGCTCTGAGTTGATAAAAGGGATTAACGCGAGGATCAATGCTTGATGGTAGACCGAGCTGCGAGTGAGTTGGTTATGAGTGAGCAGGCTGATCGCCCCACCTTTCTGTTTGATATTTTGGCAGTCAAACAGTTTATCCATCACATCGCCTAGCTCATTTTCATGGCTTAACAGCTTCAATACTTGAGGTGGTAGCATTAAGCTGGCTGAACGCGATTCTCCTCGATGAGTGGCGGATTCAATCACCATCCACGCAAAAGTCACTGTATTCTCAATGCCCGCTTCTAACCCGACGTAATAATCTGCCGTGGGATCTTGCTCTTTCGCATTTCGTACTCGGTTAAGTGCGCCTTGATGGGTTTCTTCATCTGTCATCGGTTGATCCGCGACACCACTGGGCACACTCACCCCTTTAAATGAGAAAGTATCCAGCGGAAAGGTACTTTCAAATGCACTTTTGACTGCATTGATTTTGGCCGGGTTAAGAGAGGCAATGATCACATTTTTCATAAACAGCGTTTAACTCTTTTTGTTGTTGATACCATGAAACCAACGCATTTAATGGCATTGGTTTGGCAAAATAATAGCCTTGCATGAAATCACATTGGTAATCAGCAAGCCAATTATGCATCTCTTTACTTTCAATCCCTTCAGCTGTGACTTGCATTGATTGAGAGTGGCAAAGTTCGATCAAAGGCTTAATGATCTTGTGATTGTCAGTGGTGATGAGTGTATCTAAAAAAAGCCGATCGAACTTAATTTTTTGTACTGGATATTGCACCAATTGAGTAATGGAGGTGTAACCAGAACCGAAATCATCAATCGCCAATCCGTAGCCTAAATGCGATAGTTCGTGAAGCAGTGGAAAACCTTTTGAATTGGCAGAAAAAGTTTCTGTAATTTCAAAATCAATCAAATGGGGAGGAACTGCATTCTCCTGCGCATGTTTATGAATGTAATGAGCTAACTGTAAAGAGTTTAATTCTGCTGATGAAAGGTTAATCGATAACTGAACAGGGTGTTCAAACATCGCTTGCAGTGCATGGAACTCCTCGAAAGCTGAACGGACGACCCAGCGATCAATGTTGCCAAATAACCCGGTTTGTTCGGCTATCGGAATAAATTCTTTTGGTGAAATCGTACCGAGCAGGTTGGATTCCCAACGAAGTAAAACTTCAAATCCTGAGACTGTATTGCCAGCACGATTTAAATAAGGTTGATAGACCAAGCTAAATTCCTGATCAAAATCACCTCGGCGTAATGCTTGCTCAATATTGGCTCTGCGCTGAACACCCTTATTGAGCTCTGGCGAGTAGTAAGCTATTTGGTTCTTCCCAGCATTTTTTGCTTGATACATGGCCGTATCAGCATTAGATAATAATTTTTCTAAGGTATAGCCATCGGTTGGGTAGGTGGCTATGCCGATACTTGCTGTAATTGGGAAGTTCCCGAGTGGTGAATTGTGCTGATTTTGTAGTGGAGCCAGTAACTGGCTTGCAAATTCGCTTGCGGCTTGTTTAAACGTACTAGGGGCAGAGATAAAAATTGAGAACTCATCCCCAGAGAGTCGAGCAGCTAAACTTTTAACTTGATACTTTTCAAAGGAAAAGTTGCGCAATGAGCCAATATGCTGTGCAAAATTGACTAACAATACATCACCAATCTGATGTCCATATTTATCATTGACGTATTTGAAATTATCTAAATCAATATACAAAACCCAGATGTTATCTGTGTGTCTTGCTTTTGCTAGCACTCTTTCTACCGATTGTTGAAAGTGGTGGCGATTGGCAAGTTTTGTTAAGTGGTCGTACTCGGCAAGTGCTTTTGTTTTCTTATATGTGGTATCAAGTTCCTGATACATATCGTAAAAACGAGAGGATAGCCGGCCAATTTCATCGTTACTCTTGAGAGTTTCGATATTGTCACGCTGCTTATTCTCTACTTCTTTCAATTGTTGATCTAATTGGGATATGGGCTTGATTACATGCCGGTATAATAAATACAAAAGCAGCAACACAGTCACTAGAGTCGATATTCCAAACGACAACGCTAACCGTTTTTTAATGGCATAAAGTTTGTCGTTAATTAGATACTGTGCAGGATCAAGCGTGGCATAAAGATCTGATTTCAATTCAACAGTTTGCGTTAATCCTACCTTTTTAATATCCGCTGCGTCAGTGAAAAAAATGGTACTTCGGTTATCAAATTCTATTTTCTTCATCAGTCGATTAAAGGGTTCTAGTACGACGAAAACAACAACAAAGAAAATTTTATCGCGGTTATAGCTAAGCGGTGTCGTAAGTGTTTGAGTATCTAAAACATCATACCGAACTAGAATACCTTCACCGCTGGAATTTGTCGTATAGTCAACATAAGAGGTTTTCTGTGTGCTATCGAAAGTGTCTTGTATGTGGTTGAGAATTTTTGTATCGATTTTGGCGAAGGGATCACCACTATTTTCGGCATAATAAAGAACATTTTTGCTGCCATCCAAAATCGATAACGCAATAAAATTATTCTCTTGTGATTGGAGAATCTCCAATGTTTGCTGAAAGTTATCAACCAGTTCTAACTCTCGATAAGGGTTGCGCTCATGTGCAACGTAGTGACGAATGATATCGCTTTTCGTTAGGGTGTAAGCGTAGCTATTCACCAGGTATTGGGTCTGACGAAAGTGACCCGCGAGTTTTTCCATACTCAGTTGAAGATAGCTTTCTTCTCTTTTCAGCAAAGCATCTTTCTGATTGGAGTAGATAATGTAACTAGATGCCACTGCACTGAGAAGAATAACCGGTGTTATCAGCAACAGAATTCTATTGTTGAGCTTCATGTTGTTCCAAAATACTGTTAATGATTTTTGCTCTCAAACTAATATCGGCAGGGAGCAATTCGCTATCAATAATGCCTTGCTCTAACAAAGCTGGGTTTGGAAATAATGATGCATCATTTCGGTAACTATCTGGCATTAAATTTAGGGCACTTAAGTTTGGTGTCGCAGCTTTAATATCTTTTGCATTTATTGCGGCAACTTCTGGGCTCAATAAGTGGTTTATAAACTCTTTTGCATGTTCTTTATTTTTTGAATTGCTGTTGATGGCTAAACAATCAACCCAAATATAGGGTCGGCCTTGCGGGGTGACAAAATCCCAATCATTGCTGCCAAAATACTTATTCAATGAAAATTGGTCACCGCTGTATGCGAGTGCCATATCTAAGCCATCACTGTCAGGATGGCTTCGGACGTAACTCAATATATATTCATAGGTTAAGATATTGCGATTCACGGATAGCATCTTTTGATAAGCCTGTTTCAGTGCATTATCGTGATTTGTAACTGGCGATTGTTGTTGGGCATACAATGCTGGCAGCAGGGTTTCAACTGTATCGTGAAGCATACCCACATGGCCTTGGAGTGCTGGTGGCATGTCGATGAGATCAGCCCAGTTTTTGGGTTTGGCTGGAAATTTACTTTTTTTGTAGACGATGCCTACGGTTCCCCAAAAGTAGGGAACGGCGTGGCTACCGCACGCTTGATTCCATTTCGTATCATTATGCTTTCTATTCGGTAGAGCACGAAGATCTTCAAAGGTGTTGAGCCGAGAGTAGATAAGAGCTGATACGTTATCTAACACTACAATATCAAAAGGCAGCTGGACACTTTTGACCATCAATAGACTGCGTTCATCGTCATTATCAAAATGATATAGATTAATATCGATGCCGCTGCTTTGCCGCCATTGATCAACGATTTGCGGTGACATAGTGTCTTCCCACAAATAAATATTGAGCTCTGAGCTTCGAATGTGCGCTGAAATGCCTAGCAGAAATAGCATTAAAGCCAAAGGATGGATTTTCATCATGATATAAGTAGATGAACCTTATTTATTGGAAAAGGGCATCGTTCACAATGAAAGTGTCACAGATATCTTATGACGTGCGGAATATATTCCGTGAATTCAAAGTAGGCTGACAGCCCAAAACATAGTGATTAATTATGTGTGAAATGATTGGGCATTATATGAACTATGTTGATGTCTGTCAGCTGACTTCTGTCAAATATTTGACTTAAATGTGATTATTGAAGTTTTACTTGGGTCGGTTTAACATTTTCGCTTGGGTAGCAACCTAATACTTTTAAATGCTTAGTGATTTTTGTTAGCTCATTCAATGCTTGCTGCATTTCAATGGAATCAAGATGTGATTCAAGATCAACATAGAACATTTCTTCCCAAGGATTACCCATAATAGGTCTCGATTCCAATTTGGTCATATTGATGCCGTAGCGTTGCAGCACTAACAAGCTTTCAACAAGTGAACCAGCTTGTTGCGATGTCGACATGATTAATGTCGTCTTCGCTGGAATTTGAGTAGAGACTTCCACTGGTTTTCGCGCAACAACAATAAAGCGAGTCTGGTTTTCTGTTTGATTGGCGATATTAGATTTGATCGATTGTAAGCCGTACAGTTTACCGCTGGAGGCATTGCCAATTGCGGCAACATCGTTGCGATTAAGCTGCTGTACTTTTTGCATCGCATCAGCGGTGCTCACACAGGTTTCAAGTGTAACGCCTTTTAGGCGGCTTAAAAATTCGCTGCACTGCTGGTGGGGCTGTGGGTGTGAATAAAGAATTTTGAGCTCTTCCAAACGTAATTCAGAGGTGGCGACCAAGCAGTGCTCAATCGGTAAAGTGAGCTCACCGACAATGTACAAGGTAGTATGTTGTAGCAAATCATACACCTCGTTAATTGAACCTGAACTGGTATTTTCAATCGGCAATACTCCATAGTCGGCATGACCCGATTCAACTGTTTTAGTTACTTCTTTAAACTGATCGCAATTGAGTTCGATCAACTCTGTATTTTTACGACTGAAGTACTCACGGGTTGCAAGATGGGAGTAAGAACCTTTAGCACCTAAAAAAGCAACCCTTGCCAGCGGTTTACGGCTTAGTTGCGGATTGGCTAGATTCTGCAAGTATGCTTGCTGTAGCAAGACGGAGTCTTCAATGATGGTATGAAATAGTTTAGTAATGTACTGAGCATCTAAATTGTATTTTTCTTTACCAGTATTAATCAATTTGACTAAAAGTTGCTGTTCACGTATTGCATCTCTCACTGGTTTTGCGGTTTCCACTTTGCTTTTAGCGACTTCAATGCTGAACTTTCGACGCTCTGCCAGTAGGTTCAGCAGTTGATCATCAAGCTCGTTCAGTCGCAAGCGGATCTCTTCAAGTGAATAGTGCTTTTCAGTCATAAAAATGTCCTTGTAAAAAAGCCTCCCAGTGGGAGGCTTCCTGTTCGTTTTTGACTTATCTTCTGTCAACGACCATGCCTCCAAGGTTATTGGAGAAAAAAGAAGTCAAAAAAGAACAGTGAGGTTAAGTGCATAAGAAGGTGATTTCTCTTTGAATGTAAAGACACAATAAGCAAGCAACCGTAGAGCGTCAAGCAAAAAAATAGCGCTTGAAAGCGCTATTTTTCATCATATTAAACTTTATTCAACTTCTTCTTCTACTTCCGGTTTGTCGGTACGACGAGCTTCCGGTTTATGGCGCAGTTTGTTGAGTTGGCGTTCTAATTTTTGTTCTACCTCATTGATAGCTGCGTAAAGATCTTCATGGGTTGCAGAAGCGACTAATTGTCCTTTGGGTACCGTGATAATAGCTTCGAATCTTTTTTGTTTATTGGGCTCTTCACTAAAGCTAGCTTGGCATCCTATGATATCCACTTGCCATTTTTCTAGTTTTTTAAATTTGCTCTCAATGTGAGTGCGGATTGCAGAGGTGATGTCGATATTTTTACCAGTGATAGTTACTTTCATAGATGTTTTCCTCTGTTGCATCCCTCATGGGTTAACTTCAGATTACTGATTTAATACTAAAGTAATGTGATATAGATCACTTTATTGAATGTGATTTCAAAGGGCGAGTTTAAACGTGATCTCACGCAAAGAGTGCTGACAAAGAGTAAAGAAAAAGCTTGTGATTCCTATCAATCTGGATAGATTGGTTAAAAGATCAAGCTAAGAATTTCCCATTTTTAGGGTGTTTTTGCGGCCTAAAAAGAGCGCTGCTCATTTCTTATTCAAGTGTTTTTTGTGATCTTTATTCTAACGATGTTTTGAACACCTCCCTTTTTATTTCAGTTTTCCCTGCACCACTCATTTTCCAGCCGTCTTTTGCTGGCGTGTTATTATTCCCATCGACTCCAAATAAAAAAACCACTCAAAGCGTGAGTGGTTTTCATGGCGTACCTAAGCTTATTGCAAACTATTGTGGATTGAGTGCAATTAACTTTTGAGTTCTGGCAATGGCATCGTTCAGTTTGAGCTGTTTATACGCTTCCAACTGAATGTGTAATGATTTGCGAGCCGCTTCAGTGTCTGGATACGTTTTTTGTAGCTCCTGAGCACGGTTGATGGCCGCAATCCAAGATTCACGGCGTAAGTAAAAATCAGCTGTGGCAAGGTCATATTCAGCCAGCCTATTTTTTAACGCGAATAAGCGTTTATGAGCATCTTCTGCATAAGGGCTTGTTGGGTAGCGTTGCAGCAGTTTCTTAAAATCAGCAAACGCAGCTTTTACCGGTTCTGGATCACGATCCGCGCGATCGACATTAAATAGGTCATGCATGAAGTTGCGATCTTGCGCCATATACGTCAAACCACGCATGTAGAGTACCCAATCCATTTTTTCATGGGTTGGATTCAAACGGGTAAAGCGTTCAATGGTCGCTAAACCTAACGCAAGATCATCGTTTTTGTAGTAAGCGTAAATAAGGTCAAGTTGAACTTGTTCTGAATACGCGCCGAAGGGATAACGTGAATCTAACGCCTCAAGTTTTTGAATGGCCGTTAACCAGTTACCACTTTGCAGTGAGGTTTGCGCTTCTGAGTATAATTCAGAAGGCGGCACATCAGGGACAATCTCTTCGCTGCTTGAACAGCCAAATAACAGTGATAATGCGAGTAAGCCTGATAAAGTGTGGTGTTTCATGACAGGAGTCGTTTCCTTGAATTAATGCTTCTTAATTGAGTGCGTAATCGCTTTACAAATCGTTTCGTTACTTTCTTAGCAGTAACAGATACAATGACGCCATATTTTATCCATACTAGACGCTATTAGTCTCACGGTTTTTAAAAAAGTTCGATATGGCTCAGCAGATTGAATTAACAAATACAGTAAAAGATAGCCAGTTAGGTCAACGTTTAGACCAAGCTGTCGCTGAATTATTCGCAGATTTCTCTCGTTCACGTCTAAAAGAGTGGCTTTTAGAAGGCAAAGTTCAGGTCAATGGTGAGGTGATCACTAAACCAAGAACGAAAGTCATGGGGGGAGAAATCATTACGGTCCAAGCCGAGCTTGAAGATGAAGAGCGTTGGGAAGCGCAAGATATACCTTTAAATATCGTGTATGAAGATGACGATATTATGGTCATCAACAAACCACGAGATTTTGTCGTTCATCCAGGCGCGGGTACTCCAGATGGCACAGTGTTAAATGCACTGTTGTTCCACTATCCAGCTATTGCAGAAGTACCTCGTGCGGGGATTGTGCATCGTTTGGATAAAGATACGACTGGTCTAATGGTGGTCGCTAAAACGGTTCCTGCACAAACACACTTAGTTCGAGCGTTGCAAAAGCGTAAGATTACGCGTGAATATGAAGCGATTGTGATCGGTACTATGACTGCTGGTGGGATGATCGATAAGCCGATTGGCCGCCACTCAACAAAACGTACATTGATGGCGGTAAGCCCGATGGGTAAACCAGCGGTAACTCACTATCGTGTGGCCGAGCATTTCCGTGAACATACTCGCCTTCGGTTGCGTTTAGAAACGGGCCGTACTCACCAAATTCGTGTGCATATGTCATATTTACAGCATCCTTTGCTTGGGGATACCGCCTATGGTGGCCGCGCTAGGATTCCGAAAGGGGCAACGCAAGAGCTGACCGATATGATCCGTGGTTTTGATCGTCAGGCTTTGCATGCCGTTATGCTTCGACTTGAGCATCCTGTGACTGGTGAAATGCTAGAGTTTCATGCGCCAGTACCTGACGATATGATCATTATGGCGGAAGCTTTACGCGTAGATACTAAGTTGAATAAAAAAGACGAGTTCTAATGCAGAAGATCATCCCTAACTGGAATGCACCTAAACATGTAAAAGCTTTCTCCTCGACTAGAGTCGGTGGCTTTTCGTTAGCTCCTTATCAAGGGCTGAATTTAGGCATGCATGTTGGGGATGATCCTTTATCCGTTGAAAAAAATCGCCAATGGCTAACGCAGCAAGCGGCGATGCCCTCTGAACCTATTTGGCTTGAACAAACGCATTCAACACAAGTGCTAGAGGTTACTCAACCTACTCAGCAGATTCTGAGTGCCGATGGTGTTTTTACCCGTCAGCATAATGTGGTTTGTTCTGTAATGACCGCTGATTGCTTACCTGTTCTACTCACTAATCACCAAGGCTGCGAAGTGGCTGCAGTTCATGCTGGTTGGCGCGGTTTAGCTAATGGGATACTCGAAAATACGCTCGCCAAATTTTCTAGTGATATCCTTGCTTGGCTCGGTCCTGCTATCGGTCCTACGGCATTTGAAGTCGGTGATGATGTATACCATGCCTTTGTTGATCAAAATACCAAAGCAAAGGCCGCATTTTCTCTTCAAGAGAATGGAAAATGGCTAGCAAATATTGCACAGTTAGCCACGTTAAGGTTGCATCAATGCGGTGTTTCAGAAATATCAGATAGCGGCCTTTGTACCTTCCATAATCCTCATCAGTTTTATTCCTATCGACGCGACAGAATCACAGGTCGCCAAGCTTCATTTATTTGGATCGAAGAGTAACTTACGCAAGATCAATCTTCCCTAACTTGCCCCTTGAAAAAGCACTAGTGCGTAGCCATCTTTAGCTACGTAAGATTAGTTTCTCAATTAAGGTGAGGAAAGTTGGTATGCGTCTTGATCGATTTACAAGCAAATTTCAAATTGCCATTTCTGATGCTCAATCATTGGCATTAGGCCGTGATCATCAATATATCGAGCCTGTTCATTTGATGGTGGCATTGCTCGATCAAAATGGCAGTCCAATTCGTCCACTTCTTACTATGTTAAGTGTGGACGTTATGCAATTGCGCTCGAAGCTCAGTGAGATATTAGACCGTTTGCCAAAAGTTAGCGGTATCGGTGGTGATGTTCAGCTTTCTAGCGCAATGGGTACTATGTTCAATTTGTGCGATAAACTCGCGCAAAAACGGCAAGATTCCTACATTTCTTCGGAAGTGTTTTTGCTAGCCGCACTAGAAGATAAGGGCGCGCTTGGTCAATTACTCAAAGAAATAGGGCTTACCGAGAAAAAAGTTTCTGAAGCAATAGAAAAAGTGCGTGGAGGTCAGAAAGTGAATGATCCAAATGCAGAAGAGCTAAGACAAGCGCTTGAGAAATTCACAATAGATCTAACTGAACGAGCGGAACAAGGCAAACTTGATCCTGTCATCGGGCGTGATGATGAAATTCGTCGCACCATTCAAGTATTGCAACGCCGGACCAAAAACAACCCCGTGATTATTGGTGAGCCCGGTGTAGGTAAAACGGCGATTGTGGAAGGGTTAGCGCAGCGCATTATTAATAATGAAGTACCAGAAGGTCTACGTGGTCGTCGAGTATTGTCATTAGACATGGGGTCTTTGGTCGCAGGGGCTAAGTATCGTGGTGAATTTGAAGAACGCTTAAAATCGGTGCTTAACGAGCTAGCGAAAGAAGAGGGTAATGTCATCCTCTTTATTGATGAGTTGCACACTATGGTCGGTGCAGGTCGAGGCGAAGGCGCAATGGATGCGGGGAATATGCTTAAGCCCGCTCTGGCTCGAGGAGATCTACACTGCGTCGGTGCGACCACTTTAGACGAATATCGTCAATATATAGAGAAAGATCCGGCACTTGAGCGACGTTTCCAAAAGGTACTGGTTGATGAACCTAGCGTAGAAGACACAGTAGCTATTTTGCGTGGTTTGAAAGAGCGTTATGAGCTCCATCACCATGTGGAGATCACCGATCCCGCTATTGTTGCTGCTGCGAGTTTATCGCACCGTTATATTTCTGATCGCCAGTTGCCCGATAAAGCGATTGACTTGATCGATGAAGCCGCTTCAAGTATTCGAATGCAAATAGATTCAAAGCCAGAATCTTTAGATAAGCTTGAGCGCAAAATTATTCAGCTGAAAATTGAGCAACAAGCGCTAACGAATGAACACGATGAAGCGAGTGAAAAACGCTTACAGGTGTTAAACGAAGAGTTAAAAGTGAAAGAGCGCGAGTTTGCCGAGCTGGAAGAAGTTTGGAATGCGGAAAAAGCAGCTCTTTCGGGTACACAGCATATTAAGTCCGAATTAGAGCAAGCGCGTATGGATATGGATTTCGCACGTAGAGCGGGTGACTTGAACCGTATGTCAGAACTTCAATATGGCCGAATTCCTGAACTTGAAAAGCAGCTCGACCTTGCAACTCAAGCTGAAATGCAAGAGATGACTTTGCTGCGCAACAAAGTAACTGATGTAGAAATTGCGGAAGTGCTTTCAAAGCAAACTGGTATTCCAGTTTCTAAAATGCTGGAAGCTGAGAAAGAAAAACTGCTGCAAATGGAGGATGCGCTGCATCAACGAGTTATCGGACAAGTTGAAGCCGTCGAAGTGGTATCAAATGCGATTCGCCGTAGCCGAGCTGGGTTATCTGATCCAAATAGACCGATTGGTTCCTTCTTATTCTTAGGGCCAACTGGTGTGGGTAAAACTGAATTGTGTAAAACACTCGCAAACTTTATGTTTGATAGTGAAGATGCCATGGTGCGAATCGACATGTCTGAGTTTATGGAAAAACACTCAGTAGCGCGATTAGTCGGCGCGCCTCCAGGTTATGTGGGCTACGAAGAGGGTGGCTACTTGACCGAGGCTATTCGTCGTAAACCGTACTCGGTTATCTTGTTGGATGAAGTTGAGAAAGCACACCCTGATGTCTTTAATATCCTACTACAGGTATTAGATGATGGGCGCTTAACTGATGGACAAGGACGCACAGTTGATTTTCGTAATACAGTGGTAATTATGACCTCAAACTTAGGGTCTTCGCAAATTCAAGAAAAATTCGCAAGCTTGGATTATGAAGGCATTAAAAAAGAGGTAATGGAGATTGTAGGTAAACATTTTAGACCAGAGTTCTTAAACCGAGTGGATGAAAGTGTAGTATTCCATCCGTTGGCGCAAGAACAAATTAAATCGATCGCTTCTATTCAATTAGCCCGTCTTGGTAAACGAATGGAAGAGAAAGGTTATCAGCTTGAGGTATCTGAAAAAGCGTTAGAGCTGATTTCTCAAGTTGGGTTTGATCCTGTTTACGGAGCAAGACCATTGAAACGCGCTATTCAACAAAGCGTTGAAAATCCATTAGCGAAAGAAATCTTGGCAGGAAGAATCCTACCGGATAAAAAAGTTAAGCTAGTTGTTAGCAATGACCAAATTATTGCTCATCAAGACTAAACATTTACATTCAAAAGGGCCAGAAATGGCCCTTTTTGTTGTATCGAGAAAACCCCCAGCTAGGCTGGGGGTTCCGTAAAGCTTACAGCTATAAGTCAGTTATATAACCCCTTTCAATTTGATAAAAACGTCTTGTGGTCTGGCAACTGCAAGAGTTAATTAAGAATTGAAAGGGGGTCCCAATGGGGGACGAAAAGAGCTTAGCGCACACGCGAT